>NZ_JACOOD010000012.1:0-114317 GCF_014287405.1 Bacteroides sp. NSJ-48
AATATCTGCGCAGGCAACACGAGGCTGGCTAGCATGTTCAAATAATCGTTTTTCATAATGCGAAGTAAGCAATACTTCACGAGTATAAAAAATAATCCCCGCTAAAAATCTACTGAGCCGGTTATTATTGCATAAAATATATCCATACATTACTTCGGCGTATATTATATGGCATCAGCCAACAGAATATATACATAGCAATGTTTTTATACTGCAAAGAAAAGCTTTTCTGCATGAAGCATCTTAATTTAAAAGCTCTTGCTATAAAGAAATGTCCTAAAGTTTATAAAGAAAAGTCTTATAATATTGTATAACAATAATTTATTGTTTCATATCTATTTGGGTCTTTTTAAATTCAGAAGGTGTCATTCCCGTTTTATTCTTGAACAGACTATGAAAAGTAGGCATACTATTAATGCCGGAAGCCTCAGCTATAGCACGTAAAGTATATTCAGGATGTTCCTTCAACAAATGTATAGCATGATTCAAACGCAACTCATTGATATAACCACTCAGATTAGTACCCGTATTTTCTTTTATCATCTTAGCAAAACGGGTGTTATTCATATGCGCCATTCTGACTAAATCTTCTCTTGACAAATCAGCAGAAAGATACAATTCATCTCTCCTTATCAAAGAATCCAATTTCTGAAAGACCTGTTTATTGATTTCATACTCTTTATCAATGTCGGAAGATTCTGTATCCAAGTCATTATACAGAATAGACTTATCATCTTCACCTGACAATTGCTGTTTCTTCTTTTGCTCTGACAGCGCCTCATTTACATACTTCACCAATGCCCTGTTCTTTTCTTTGATATTACGATTCTGCAGCCAAACCTTCCAAAGAAAAAACAAGACCAGCAGTACTATAAAAAAAATAAAAGCCAGAGAAATTGTCCGTATCTTCAATTTTAAAGCTTGTTCTGCAATGTGGGCTTCTCTCTCATCAACATCGTACAAGGTTTCTAATTCCAGTGCCGCATTTGTTTTTTCACGCTGATATATGCTGTCAGTCAAAGCAATGAAAACAGTACTTAGCTTCACTGCCTTTTCATATTCCTTCAAACCGGTATAAGCTTTTATCTCTTTAGACAAAATGCCACGATACTGATAATTAATTGTATCCTCTCTCCTAAAAACCTCTTTCAGCTCGCGACAATTATCTAAAACCTCCCTATACCGGCCTGTCACAAACAAATAGGGAGTAGCATCGTATTTCCCGGCAGGAGTTGAAGCTGCCAAAGTAGACTTATATTTTATAAAGCACTCCTCCGCTTTCTCCTTATCACCCAAACAATAATACAAATAAGCCAGTTTGGAATACAGATAAGACTTCTGTAAGTCCAAATAAGCAGCTTGTATTCCTTCCTTGCCTTCCATTTTATCCAACAGTTTCTGTCGATATAGCCCAACGGACAACGCATCATCTATTAATCCATCATCTATCAAAAAACTCATTTTAACCCCGTTGAAATAAGAAAGCATACGCAAACCATATGCATCGTCAGCATCCCTCAAAAGTTGAATAGCTTCATCAAATGTTTCGTAAGCATCCTTTTTAAAAGACAGCCAACGCTTATTTTCTCCCATACAGAACAACAGTTTAGCCTCTGCCCGCTTATTCCCCATATCCCTCGCTTGCCTGATGCCCTCAACAACATACCGGTTACTCACCTCATATTCACTCAATAAACTTGATAACTCCGCCAATGCAATCGTCATCTTAAGCAAATGTTCAGGACTATTACCAGCAATGGAATCCTGAACATAAGCTCTCCGTGCATAACGAAAAGCCAATTTGCACTGATATCTATTACGATAGACCATACTCCGCAAATCGTTTATGCGCGCAGGCATCATTACCTTCTTCTTTTCAGCTTCATCCAGCAACTGCAAGGCACGGTCGGGTTCACTCATATATATATCTGTAATATATTGATCCGTATAAAGTGAAGATTGTCCACTCTCTTTTTTTTCCTGAGCCATCAAAAAAACGCTGTTCACCCAAAATAAGAAACAGATATAAAGGAATTTTTTCATAGCATTTGAACCTATTCGGATTTACTAACTGTTCGCAAATATATACTTTTTTATTTATCCTAACAATAAAATCATCTATCTTTGCAAAGACGAAACTTAATCAGATATGAAAATTCTTTGGATAGACCTAAATAGTTCCTACGCTCATTCTTCATTGGCACTTCCTGCGCTACATGCACAGATAGCAAACGCCCCATCTATTGAATGGGCAATAGTATCTGCCACGATAAATGAGAATGTAGGAACCGTTGTAGACGAAGCTTACCGCCATAAGCCCGACATCATAGCTGCAACAACCTGGCTTTTCAATCACGAACAGTTGCTGCATATTACTTCAAGGCTGAAAGTATTACTTCCTGAAGCATGTCTCATATTAGGCGGTCCTGAGTTCCTCGGAAATAATGAATTATTTCTGCGCAAGTACCCTTTTGTGGACTGCGTATTCAGAGGAGAAGGCGAGGAGGTCTTTCCCCAATGGCTGACTTGCCGGAACCAGCCGGAACTGTGGAATGATATTACCGGACTATGCTATTTGGACACTGACAAGCAATACAGAGACAATGGAACAGCCCGCGTCTTAAACTTTTCCAGACTCATCCCACCCGAAAAAAGCAGTTTCTTCAATTGGGACAAACCGTTTGTGCAACTTGAAACCACACGCGGATGTTTCAACACATGCGCCTTTTGCGTCAGCGGCGGCGAAAAACCTATACGTACACTCTCCATTGAAAACATCCGCCAACGGCTTCAAACCATTCACGAACACGGTATCAAAAACATACGTGTACTCGACCGTACATTCAACTACAATACGCATCGCGCAAAAGAACTGCTTCAGCTGTTTTTAGAATATCCCGATATACATTTTCATTTAGAGATACATCCAGCTCTTCTTTCTGAAGAACTGAAAGAAGAATTGAAACAATTGCCACAAGGTCTGCTTCACCTCGAAGCAGGAATTCAAAGTTTGCGCGAACCTGTTCTTGAGCAAAGCCACCGTATGGGAAAATTATCCGATGCCTTAAAAGGGCTGAAATTTCTATGCTCACTCCCGAATATGGAAACGCATGCCGACCTCATTGCCGGACTTCCCCTCTATCACCTCTATGAAATATTTGAAGATGTATATACCCTTGCCGGATACAATGCAGGAGAGATACAGCTGGAATCACTCAAATTGCTTCCAGGTACGGAAATGCGTCGACGGGCAGAAGAACTTGGAATACGCTATTCCCCCTTTCCCCCTTACGAAGTTTTGGAAACCAACGAAATCAGCGTTGGAGAACTGCAAACCGCCCGCCAGTTGTCTCGCCTGTTAGATGCTTTCTACAATACTCCCGCCTGGCATACACTAACCAGAGAGTTAATATTAAATGACAAAGATTTTCTACATAACTTCCTTAAATATCTGATACAGGTAAATCTGATAGACCAGCCTATGAGTTTGGAGAAACGCGGGCTTATACTTTATGAATATTGCAAACTGGCCTATCCTGAATATAAAATCCAAGCAAGCATTGCTTGGATAGAAGCTGGCATGTCCTTAAAAAAGACTCCGGCAGAAAAAGTAAAAACCAAACATCAGATTCCGCCTGAGAAATGGGAAGTGATATATGGAGAATATAAAAGTAATCTGCGACTTTGCTTTCTTCCGCTCGATGAAAATACAAAATGCGGTTATTGGTTTGGATTTGAAACAGAAATACAGAGAACATTCCCCGTATTCAAAGCTAAAACAGACATATAACAAATATCATTTTACTGCGTTGAATAAAAATGAATTGCCACTAAAGAAACTGCCACGCCACGAAGCCCACACCACCTCAATTCACTGCTGAAAGCTTGAAAATGCTGGTTGCAGGCAACACAAGACAGCAATAAATCCCCGTTAAAAGTACTTTAATAAAATAAAACAAACTACTCTGTCGGTTTCTCTATTTTTTTTTATATTTGTGGCTATATGATATTACTTTCAGCTACATGGACAATGTTCAGAAACAGATAGGGAGCATCATACAAAGAAGAAAAGAATAGTGAGAATTGCGTACGGATAGAGTATGCAAACGTCCAAGCTGACAACAATTCTGGAAAATGAGCATAAAAAACAAGATACACCATACGGTCTATTTTCTCCTATTTGGAATAATAATAGGTATTTTAAGATGGACTATATGTATAGTAGATACAAATGGAGGCATGAATTTCACTCCTTTTTTACAAGCATTCTTGTTGATAATCACACTGTTATTATTTGTAATTTGGGATATTGTTTTTTACAAAATAACCTTGAGAGTAATTTCAACCATCATTTTATTATGTTTTAACATATGGTCTTACACCTACTATTTTAAAATAGAAGAATTAAAAGAATATTGGGATGGAGTTAGATATTCACCTAATGATGCATATCTTCCCCCCGATATTGATAATTTCATTTTTGTATGGTTGGCGAACCAAGTTCTTGTTTTTTATTTGCTTTTAGTAATAGGCATTTCACATCTATTACAGAGAAAAAAGACATTAGCAAAGCATGATAACATTTGACAGTATCCCTATCTTAACCCATAATGATGGAGACATATGAGTATATGTACGATAACTATTATAGTTATGAGAACTTTATTGTCACTACTTTTATCGAGAAAGAAAGATAGTATGTCTTACGTTAGGTATCTATATTTTGTTCTGTATGATTACATTACCTGATGTTAGAGAATACATGATTCACCATTCTTTCTCTCGTACAGGTTGACAAGTCTGATAATGCTGTCCGCATCTCCCTGCTTGATACTTATCGTTGTAGCACTGTTGAAAGTAACACTGACTCCGGCAAGCATGGAAGCCTTATGTTGCACAGGTTGAACTTTGGGTTCGATACGAACGAATGAGGATGATGGTGCACCTGGCTTTTGTGACAGTGATGCCTTGCAACGACTGACTGAATAACCATGCCTTGATGTCCACTTGCTCATACCACATTCATTGGTGTGTAGCTTTTTGCAGATTGCACGAAGGGTTACTGTTGGATTTGCTTTGAGTTCTTCAGTAAATGCTAACCAAGTCTCTTCATAACGTTGTTAAAGTACTGGTTACTGCAATGGTAGACAGACTGACACATAAAGCTCGTCTTATCAATATGACAGGACAATCGTACAGACTAAAAGAAACGCAGAAATTGAAAGAGAAAAAGTTAATTTCTTAAATATTTTTTTTACAAAACTATGAATGGCGCAATTTTCAGTTAGTATCTACATAATGCAAAGTAAGCAATACTTGGCGAGTATAAAAAATATGACCCACTAAAAATCAGCTGAACCCACTTTACGACATTTGCGAAATGAACGAAGGTACCGCCCCCAAAAACTGTACATGCTATAAATGCCAATGATTCTACCAAAGAGCAACTTTGTGTATGGACAAAAAAAGGAATTAGACTTAGCTATAGGGAACAGCAGTTCACGTACGACCGACGAATTCATATTTATTCGAGAAATCAAAGAAGTAGCCACCCTTTATCTACAGATCTTTGACCGCTTGACATAGTCCTAAGTCGGCCTATGACGACAATTTTACATCATTCTGTTTTTCAAACTATTATCTTACACAAAATACAAATTGTCGCTATATTTCGGACAATTTATCGCGAAGTGGTTCTCAACTCGCACTAAAGAATCTTACAAAACACTTAGCTTTGCTTCAAAATTTTAAATAAATAATCGTTATGAAAATGAAATTATTTCTTTTGCCAATACTGGCAGTATTGTTATCCGTAAGTTTGTATTCCTGTTCAGATGACGACAGTCCCAAGACTGGTAAAGAACAAGTAGAATACATCAAAAATGTAATCGACAAAAACAGTAAAAAATTCTTTACTAAAGTAGATAATACAGAAGGCCAATACATAATGGGGGCTGAGAGTGCAGAAAAGGCGCAAGAATGTTGCGACTGCTTACTCGGTATCCGATGGAATGGGCAAAAATACACCTATACCTTGAACGATAAAATGGGAAACGTGGTTATCACTCCCAATCCCAAGGAAGGTGTTTATATTCGCTTAATTTTTGACGTAGAAGGTATTCCGACCTTCACTCTCGACATTGCGTCCAGAACTTATTATGAAAATAACAATTATGTTTTTAGACCAGCCGAAGGCATGGATATGCTCTAATGCAATAGAGACAAGAGAATCTTTATAATAGGCCAAACAAGCAACAAAGAATGATAAAGTTCGCGCAAATACGCAAATACGCTTATCAAACATTAGGTTCATTCCTCATGGGAATGAACCTAATGCTTTTTTCGTGTTCCTCTTCCAACGAACAGGAGGCAGAGACACTTCCCACTCCCCAACTGGTATTCCTGTTTTCACCCGGCGGATTGGGAGATATGAGTTACAATGACCGTATTCTGGAGGGAGTGCAACAATTCAAAATGGACTATCCCCAAGTGGACCTATACCTCTATTCACCCGCTTCCTTAGAAGAAGCTGAAAAGATATTCTCGGACTGGATCCAAAAGCCAGGTCAGCATACCCCTGCCTTGTTTACGCTGGCCAGCAGCGACTATGAGCCAATCGTAGAAAAACTGTTGGTAGGAAAAGAACTCACCTCCAACAAGAAGGTACTCCTGTTTGAGAGCAGCAAGCAATATGCCGAAGGCATTTCCACCTTTCAGATTTCCATGTTCGGCGCCTCCTACTTGGCTGGAATCACGGCTTCAGAAATCACGAACCAGGCAGAAAAGGCCTTGATTGTATTGGCCAATAACACCGACAGCCCGATACACATTGCCCGCGAAGGCTTTATGACCGGTTTTCAAGGCACGTGTGCAACCACCTACCTAGCCAACGACTGGACCGGCTACATCTCGGCCAACTTGGCCTATCGGAAAATGAAAGAATGGGGTCAACAATATCCATTCATCTTTCCGGTAGCAGGAGGTTCAAATGCCGGCATTTACCGCTATTCACGCGAATACGACTCCTGTCCCTACTTAGTCGGTATGGATATCGACCAGTCTCATCTGTCTAATCAGATTACGGGATCGGTCATCAAGCACATCGACCGCTTGATTTATCACTATCTCAGCGAATGGGCCACAGTAGGAAAACTTCCTGCTTCCCAGCTCTATGGTCTGGAAAGTGGATATGTAGATTGGGTAGTATCCCCTCTCTTTCAGGATGCGCTTCAATCGCTTGTAGAAAATCATCGTCAAACAGCCATTACTCAGGAAAAAGCTTATTATGAAGCCACTCAACCATAACATACTCGTATTACTCTGCTTGATACTCTTGGCTGGATGTCAGGAATCGGACGAAATATCCGACAGCCGCCAATGGACCGAACAGACCGTTGCCGTGGTACTTCCTATGAACAAAGGACTGGACCAGCACTGGAAGCGCACCTTGGGGTTGCTGCAAAAGCATTTGGAGCAGGCTTTCAGAAATCAAACGGCCGGCATCCGACTGAATTTTGAGTATTACGACGAAAATACCGAGCAACTCTCCAATTTAGCCAATCAATTAGCCAAACGCCCCGACATCTATGCCGTGATTGGAGGATTGTATTCTTCCAATGCCACCATCCTGGCCACCGAGCTGGCACACTACAGTAAGGAATTCTTCACCTTAGCCACCACGGAAGAATTGGTACGGGCCCATGCCAATTCGGGCCATCTATGGGCCATGACCGAAACCGACATTACCCAGTGTGAAGTATTGCTATCGAAAGTCATCAACTACGACGGAAAAAGCGTAGCCCTGCTGGTCAAGGAAAACGACAGCTATGGCAAAACCTTTATTGACTGGTTTGCTTTCCAGGCCAAAGAATTGGGATTGGAGAATAAAGGGACTTTTACTTACCGTTCAGACAACGTCGCGGAAGTCAGTCAGCAAGCAGCTGGCTGCGGAGCGGAGTATGTAATCTGTACCCCTTCCGAGATAGAAGAAATTGCCCCCATGCTGCGCATGTTCCAACAGAAAGCTCGCACTGGTATGGAAGTACCCCGTCCCCTCTTTGCCGACACGGCGTATGGAGCGGATGTCATCGCTACCGTAGGACCTATTTCAGAAGGTATGGAAGGCATCACCTTTGGAGCATCACCCGAATCGGGTTTTGAAGTATCCTATGAAACCTATTTTGGCGAAAGCACTACACTGGGTGAAGCCCAAGTCTATGACGCAGCCATGCTGCTAGCTTATGCAGCCTGGTATCAGGTATTGCATCCGGATACCACCTTGCAAAAGGCGCTACGTACCTTGGTAACGGGCAAGGATGCCAATATGGGCAGCTGGATGGGAGAAGACATTCGGCTGGTGATTGACGCCCTGGCCAACGGCAAACAGCCTTCATTGGAAGGAGCTTCCGGTTCGTTGGATTTCGACGCAAAGGTTTTCACCAATGTATTGACCACCACCTACTACAACTTCAAGGTGTATAACGGGAAATACATCATCTTAGACTACAATACCAGCGATGGCAGCAACCGTACCGATGCTACACTGGCTGGATGGAACTGGAAAGCCAGCCAGATGCAAGATTTCAATGATTCCGAAAGCATGACCTATCCCGAGTACCATAGTAATTGGGCCTTATTAGTCGCCACTTCGACCACTTGGAATAATTACCGGCACCAAGCAGATATTCTTGCTATCTATCAACAATTGAAAGCCTCGGGATATCCAGACGATCATATCATCTTGATTCTGGAAGACGACATCGCCTATTCACCTTCGAATCCACATCCGGGTATTGTCCAAGTAACCCTAGGAGGAAAGAACCTATACGAAAACGTAGAAATAGACTACAAGATGTCAGAATTGCAGCCGCATGACTTTCTGCGTATCCTGAGCGGACAATCCAGCCCTCAGCTACCCAAAGTCATCGAATCTACCCAGTACGACAATGTATTCATCTTCTGGAGCGGACACGGCATGCCGAAATACCTTTGCTGGAATCAAACCGCAGATGCGCTGAGTGGAGACGATTTGCGGAATACGTTCAGCGAAATGCACCAGCAGAAACGATATCGCAAGCTACTGATGATGGTAGAAACCTGCTTTTCAGGAGGAGTGGTCGAAGCCTGCGAAGGCATTCCTGGCCTACTTTTCTTCACGGCAGCCAATGGCGACGAAACCTCCAAGGCTGATATCTTTAACGAAGAGCTCAACGTGTGGATGAGCAATCGCTTCACCTCTACCTGCATCGAACAATTATCGGCACAGCCCGACATCAGTTTGCGCGACTTGTACTACCGCCTGTTTATCAACACAGTGGGTAGCCATGTCATGGTATACAACGCTCCTTTCTACGGAAATATGTATCAGCAGAATATGGGAGAATTCATTCAATTCAGATAAATACATTTATAATACAAAAACACAATGAATAAAATTTTTTATTTTTGGCAACTTTGCCTCCTCTGTTTCATAGTTTCTAGCTGTAAAGATACCGATGAACAGCCCAGCCAACACACTCTGGTAGGGAAATGGTATTTCGTGACCACCCAGGAAAAGGAAAACAACCAGTGGTTCGATTTTCCCATGCCCTTGGATGGAGCTGAGATGTTCATAGAATTCCTCCCCGATCATAGTGCTACCATCGTCCGCACGGTGGGCGACCAGGTAGATTCGAAGAATTTTACCTGGGAATTGATGCCGGATGGCAGCTTCATAGTGAATGGTGAAACCGAAGGACGCCTTGATTTTTCCGGCAACAACCGCTTCTATTGGCAAACGACTACCACCAACGATTCATTTACCGGTAAGGTGCTGGAAGGCCTCTTCCGCGATGTGTACGACCGCAATCCTACCCCGGCCGATAAACCGGGAGTCATCACGGAACGTCCTCAAGGAAAAATATACCACTTCAGCATGGAAGGGCGCAACCATTACTACCGATTGGGGATGGGTAGCAATCTGTCATTCTATGGAAAGACCGTGGAAGCGGTAGAAGGAGAGGAGGGCGTGCTTTACCTGAAAAATCTCTTGCCAGACCTCGGACTTCCAGATGATTATTACGTCAAAGCGGTGATGGACAACGACCGCATCCTGGTGCCTCTTCCGCAGGTGATTTCGACCAAAGGCAAACTGATAAAGTATCTGTGGCGTGGTGTGAAGCAGTATAACTCCGGAGATAAGCCGGTCAATTTTATATCAAATCTTGACAAACGATTCATCACCTTCATGAAAGACGAAAAAGGAATCTTTCAGCTGGTAGAAGATATCGACCAATTAAGTATCGGCTTGTGTGATGTTCACGGAAACTGGATGGGTAAACACCTTGAGCCAACGGTGGCGTATGCCATCAGTGAGATGAAGCTGAAGCCCGCGAACATAGACCTGGTGACTCCACCGGCCGGACTTCCCGTTCAGAATTTCGTGTTCAAAGGAGTAGTCGGAGCTGATAAAATTGAAATAATGTACACCGGAAAGATGATTCAGCAGGGTCAGGAAGTGTATCTGCAAGGACTGGGTCAGGTGTTGCCTGATGCCTGGGTCAAAGGAGTGCTCCATTCTGCAGGAGATCAGCCTTACCTGGCTATTCCCAGTGAACAGTATCTGGGAGAGAGCAAGGGAATGGCTTGGTATTTTTATGGAGACCGCGTGGAAGAGAAGCTTCATGAACCGACCGGTACCCTCCGTTTGAAGCACCACCTTTTTGAGGCTGGCGATTCGTTAAGGTTCAACTACAATCCTCAGCAGAGGACACTGACCACTCGTTCTGACGAAGGCTTTGTTTGCAATGCCGGTACAATAGACGAGTATATGACGAGTGAATTGCGCGAGGTATCGATTACCTTGACCGATGAAACCGTGTTCACCGCTCCTTTGTTGATGGGCGATGTAGAGATACCGGCGATTTTCCAGGTGACAGATGCCGAAAAAAAACTGTGCCAGGTGGGTAGCGGTATCATCAAGGAGTCAGGAGAAGACATCTTCTACGGTACGGCAGTCATGTCGATAGTATTCGGCAAACTGGAAATTCCAGCGGAGGTCAACGGCTATCAAGTGGAAGCTGTGGGACCGGGTGCATTTGGGGATTGCAAGCATCTGACGGAGGTTGTTTTACCAGCCAGTGTGACGCGAATAGGCGATTGGGCATTTATGAATACGGGACTGACTACGATGCGTCTGCCTCAGCTCACTCACTTGGGCGAAGGAGCGTTGTCGGGCTGCGACCAACTGACTGAAATTGAAATTCCGGGCAGTTTGAAGAAAGTGGATCAATTTGCCTTTTCCGAAAGCGAATACCTGGAGAAAGTGGTGATTCAGTCGGGAGTAACAGAAATTTCCCGCTGTGCCTTTGCGTTCTGTTACAGACTTCAGACCCTGGAATGGCAGTCGCCTGCTACGGTGAAGAAAATCGGTTCCTTGGCATTCAAATGTACAGACTTCACATCGGTGACCCTTCCGGCCAGCCTTACCATGATTGGCGAAGGTGCGTTCAGTGTGTGCAACAGCTTGCAGAAGGTGGTTTGCGAAGCAGAGGTGCCACCTACTATCGTGGAAGTGCGCGATGCGGAATATATTTTCGATGGCTTGCCGGATGATGCAACCCTTCACGTGCCGCAAGGCAGTGTCGAAGCTTATAGTCAGGCACCCGGTTGGAACGTCTTCCTAAAGCTTGGAGGTATTCACCCCATCGCTCAATAAGAGTACAAAACAATGAAAAGCAATGTAACTATGAAAATAGCTAAAAATAGATTCTGGAACCAATGGTGGGTAGCCTATGAGCAGCCCACGTTGGCTTGGGCCTGTGTCTTCTTGCTTCTGCTGGCAGTAAGCTGCAAGTCGGATTCGAAAGACGAGCTTGTTGTAGCCAAGGTCTATGTACCCGAAGCCCCTTCTTATACCGACGCTCACATGTGGTACATCGAGCAGAACGACCGTGGACAAGGAGCCGACGTGTTCTACATCCCTTCAACTTGGGAATTTGACTGGTATACCCCAGACTGTGTTATCAGCCATTGGGCCGCCCCTTCCCTACCCCTGCACCGCGAGCACATGATGACCGAAATGACGGAAGTAGCCCAATATATGGCCGATGGGAACAACTTCTATTCACCTTATTATCGTCATATTACGCTCAACACCTGGGCAACCCTGAACGAAGACACCATTCGTCGCAGGTATGAAGCAGTTGCGTGGAAAGACGTGAAGAATGCTTTCGAACATTATCTCACCCACTATAACCAAGGACGTCCGTTCATCTTGGCTGGCTTCAGCCAGGGAGGGAAATCGGTGGTGGAACTTCTCAAAACACTTCCCGAAAAGCATCGGGCACAATTGATTGCAGCCTATGTGCTGGGCTATAAAGTCACTCCGGATGACGTGCAGAAGGCTCCATGGATCAAGGCCGCACAAGGAGCTACCGACACGGGGGTAACCATCTGCTACAATTCCGTGTCCGATGTAAAGTACCTGAAATCAGTGATTAGTGCACCCAACGTGATGTGCATCAATCCCGTGAACTGGAAAACCGATGCCACACCGGCCACTTTGCACGACACCATTACAGTGACCCTCTCGCCCGAGCACAAAGTATTGGTGCTGAAAGGATTTGATGGAAGCTATCTGCCCAACATTCTCAATATACTAAATGTAGGCGACTATCACGGCATAGAGCCTTGGGTATACAGCGAAAATCTGCGCCAAAACATACAGCAGCGCATTCGAGCCCATCGCCAACCAACGAAATAATCAATCAATTTTAATAATATAGTATGAAAAAAAAATTCAAATGGATGTCAGCCATGCTGACCATGTGTATCCTGGCAATCACGATGACAGTCGTTTCTTGCAGTGATGATGACGAAAAAACCAATGTATGGTATGCTTTAGGCTTCACCGAAATAAACACCTCAAGCCCCGACGCCCTGCGTGAAATGGGTGAAATCGAAGCTGCCTACAAGAAAGCGCTCGGTATCACCGAAAGTCCTTTCAGTAAATTTGGAACCGTAGAAGAATGCAACCAACAAGTACTGAACGCTTGCCAGCAAGCTGAAAACGCATTAAAAGAAAAAAGCTGGAAAGGTACTTATGTATTCGAGATTACAAATGCCAACTCCGAACAAGTTATTTATCAAAAAAAATTCAAAGCAAATGACGACAATGCCCTGTTGTAATTTGCCGCGATAAAAATAAAAACGATTCCTTCCCCGAAAGAATATAAAAATAAATTGTACCTTTAGTCCGCAAAACAAAGATACCATAAGACAATGAGGCATGTTATTCTTATACTCTTTTGGGGATTGACCACTACTATTCAAGCAACCACCCCTTCCGTTTCAACAGATTCCATCCATACCCTGAAGCATGTGCTGAAAATCCATCTTTCTTATCCCGACAGTGCTCTTCGCCTGCTCGATACGATGGAGGAAACAAACACAGCCCCCCTTTTCCTGCTTCAAGCTCAACGTGCCATGCTCTATGGATCGCACAACAAACACCACCTGGTGATAAACTATGGACAAAAAGCGTTGCAGCACGACTCCTTGCAAGCTTGTCCCAAATACTACTTACAAACGCTGACATGCTGTGTTGAAGCCTATCGTAAGCTCAACGAACACCACCAAGCCATACACTTACTTGAAAAAGGGCTAGCATTTGCCCGCGCACAGAAGAACCCGACTGTGGAAGCCAATTTCTTATTCACAGCCGGACAGACCTATTACCAGCTCAACAAGAAAAAAGAAGCCAATCAGTATTTCCAGAAAGCCATCCGCTTGGGTGAAGAAGGTTCCTATAAACTGAAGCCCTACCTGTCATACTTCTATGGAGAAATCTTCAGCATTCTTTTCGATGAAGGAAAATATCAGGAGGCTCTGGAATATTGCGACAAACGAGAAAAACTAATTCAACAGATGAGCAGCTTCAAGCAAATCCCCATCGGTTATATTGATCAGCAATATGCTTATCTCTATAGCAAGAAAGCCTGTGTGCTATCCAGGCTGAACCGAAAGGCCGAAGCTGCAACCTACTACCATAAATTCAAGCAAACCCGTTTCAGCCACACACCTCAAGGCCAGGAATCAATCCTGGTTTACTGGATGGAAATTGGGCAATACGACTCGGTCATCCAATTCTGCCAACAACAAAAGCCCCACGATACCATCACCTCGGACTATGCCCAGCAGCTAACCATACAGGCCAAGGCCCATGAAGGAAAGAAGGAATACAAACGGGCCCTGGAATATCAAAAACGACTCACGGCCATCAACGATAGCCTGAACAAAAAGAATATCGAGGAAGAGATGGCCGAATTGGCCACCATCTACCAACTGAAGGAGAAGGAGAACGAAATCCAGCAACAACATGAACAGATACAAAAAACTATCATCATCCGTAACTTGCTGGCGGGTGCATTTGGTTTGGTATGTCTGTTACTATGGATGGCTTGGCATCACCTCCGCACCATCCAGAAGAAAAACCGATTGATGGCCAACAGTATCAATACTGTACTGGATTGCGAACAGAAAATAGAAACCTTGGAGAAAGAAACTTCCTTTACGCAGGAAAAAGAGGAAGCAGAAGAAACATCTGTCGAAACCGACAGTCATCTCTTTAAGCGAATGGAACAGATCATCAAGGAAGAAAAGTTGTTCCTCAATCCAGACTTGAACCGACAAGACATCCTGAACAGACTGCCTATTGACAAGAACCGTTTTGCCAAAATTATGCAAGAAAACTCGCAAACGACGCTGCCGCAATACCTGAGCAACTTGAGAATCAAATATGCCATCAATCAGTTGAAGGAGCATCCCAACTACACCATACAGGCCATTGCCGATGAATCGGGTTTTAGCAACCTGCGAAGCTTCCAACGAATCTTCAAAGCCAAAACAGGAATGACCCCCTCTGAATATAAAACGGCCATTGAGCAAACGATTTCTGAGAAATAGACTGAAACAGTAGAAATTATGCTTAGGTGAAACAAAATCCTATTTTTCCTTTGTCCTGTCTTTCGGTTGTCCGCCGACTAAATAAAAAAAGTCCCGTAAAACATTGATTTTACGGGACTTGTCTTAATTTGACCGCCTAATGTCTTAGGTTCCAGCGGAGAGACAGGGATTCGAACCCCGGGTGCCTCGCAGCACAACGGTTTTCAAGACCGCCGCAATCGACCACTCTGCCACCTCTCCAAAACTTCTTTTTCAAGAAGTGCTTTTCTCTTAAAGCGGTGCAAAGGTAACACTTCTTTTTTAATTCGCAAACAAATCCGGAATAAAATAATTCACATATCCGCAAAAACTAAAAATACGGCATTAAAGGAACTAATAAAATGTTACTAAAATCTTTTCGTCCGACAGCTGTTTTATTTTCGTCCGACAGCTGTCGGACGAAAATAAAACAGCTGTCGGACGAAAGGGAAATTATTATGGGACGAATAGATTTCAGCATAAATAATAATAGTCGGTAAGAGTACAGATATTAATCGGACGGACACGAATCAATACCCGGTGGTACTTCCTACCTAATAATAGCTATTTTATGCTCTTCAACATAAAAATCCTCCATATTATTGTGTAATTACGGAAATTTTTCCGTAATTTTGCGCGCTCTAAAGGATAACATATCTAATCACTTTTATTAAAAGAACATTATGGAATTAAACAAAACCTTTATTGACGGGCTTTGGAGCAAAGAAATCAATGTAAGTGATTTCGTTAGTAAAAACATCACGTCCTACACCGGAGACGCATCTTTCCTGCAAGGACCAACGGAGCGCACCAAGCATATCTGGAACCTCTGTCTGAAAGCACTGGAAGAAGAAAGAGCCAATAACGGTGTCCGTTCATTAGATCATACAACAGTATCTACCATCACTTCCCACAAAGCAGGCTATATAGATAAGGAGAACGAACTTATCGTAGGCTTGCAGACAGATGAACTGCTGAGACGCGCCATCAAACCTTTCGGCGGCATCAATGTAGTGGCAAAAGCATGCCGCGAAAACGGCGTGGAGGTAGACGATAAAGTAAAAGACATCTTTACACACTACCGCAAAACACACAACGACGGCGTATTCGATGTATATACCGAAGAAATCCGTTCGTTCCGTTCATTGGGCTTCCTCACCGGACTTCCCGACAACTATGCACGCGGACGTATCATCGGTGACTACCGCCGTCTGGCATTGTACGGCATTGACCGCCTCATCGAAGCCAAACAGGAAGACTTGCGCCACCTGACCGGCCCTATGACCGAAGCACGCATCCGCCTGCGCGAAGAAGTGGCAGAGCAAATCAAGGCCTTGAAGGACATCAAGACCATGGGCGAATATTACGGCCTCGACCTCAGTCACCCTGCCACATCTGCTCAGGAAGCCGTACAGTGGGTATACATGGCATACCTTGCCGCTGTAAAAGAACAAGACGGTGCCGCCATGTCATTGGGTAATGTATCTTCATTCCTTGACATTTTCATTGAATACGATTTGGCTCACGGTAAGATTGACGAAACTTTTGCACAAGAGCTGATTGACCAGTTCATCATCAAACTGCGCATGGTACGCCACCTGCGTATGCAGTCCTACAATGACATCTTCGCCGGAGACCCCACCTGGGTTACCGAAGCTATCGGCGGACGCTTCAACGACGGTCGCGTAAAGGTGACAAAAACCTCTTTCCGCTTCCTGCAAACATTGTACAACCTCGGCCCGTCTCCCGAGCCTAACATGACTGTGCTGTGGAGTCCCGAACTGCCGGAAGGCTTCAAGGAATTCTGTGCCAAAGTATCCGTAGATACCAGCTCTATCCAGTACGAGAACGACAACCTGATGCGCGAGGTACGCAACTGCGACGACTACGGTATCGCCTGCTGTGTATCCTACCAGGCTATCGGTAAGCAAATCCAGTTCTTCGGCGCACGCGCCAACCTTGCCAAAGCATTGTTGCTTGCCATCAACGGCGGACGTTGCGAAAACACCGGAACCGTAATGGTGAAAGGTATCCCCGTGCTGACTCACGATACGCTGAACTTTGAAGAGGTAATGAACAACTACAAGAAGGTGCTGACGGAGATTGCCCGCGTTTACAACGAAGCAATGAACATCATCCACTACATGCACGACAAGTATTATTACGAAAAAGCCCAAATGGCATTCGTAGATACAGACCCGCGCATCAACCTTGCATACGGCGTAGCCGGACTTTCCATTGCCATCGACTCATTGTCTGCCATCAAATACGCCAAAGTAACGGCACGCCGCAACGACATCGGCCTGACGGAAGGTTTCGACATCGAAGGTTCTTTCCCGTGCTTCGGCAACAACGACGACCGTGTAGACCATCTTGGTGTAGACCTGGTGTACTACTTCAGCGAAGAGTTGAAGAAGCTGCCCGTTTACAAGAACGCCCGTCCTACCCTGTCGCTCCTGACCATCACATCCAACGTGATGTACGGTAAGAAGACCGGAGCCACTCCCGACGGACGCGCCAAAGGCGTTGCTTTCGCTCCGGGAGCCAACCCGATGCACGGACGCGACAAGAACGGTGCCATCGCCTCTTTGAGTTCCGTAGCCAAACTGCGCTACCGCGACTCACAGGACGGTATCAGCAACACATTCTCCATCGTTCCGAAATCATTGGGTCCCACTGCCGAGGAACGTGTAGAAAATCTGGTTACCATGATGGACGGTTACTTCACCAAAGGTGCACACCACCTCAACGTGAACGTACTGAACCGTGAAATGCTGGAAGACGCCATGGAACATCCGGAGAAATATCCGCAACTCACCATCCGCGTTTCCGGATATGCCGTAAACTTCGTGAAACTGAGCCGCGAACACCAGCTGGAAGTTATCAGCCGCAGTTTCCACGAAAGAATGTAATCGGTAAACCGGATACATAACCTTTTAGAGCACGGATTACACGGATTTCACGGATTAAGCAAAAATCCGGAGTAATAACCCTGTAGTCCGTGCTTTCTTTTTTACTACATTCTTTGCTTATAATACACTATTATGATTAATGTTCATTCATACGAATCAATGGGCACTTTCGACGGTCCGGGGCTGCGGCTTGTCGTATTCCTCCAGGGCTGTCCTTTCCGTTGCCTGTATTGTGCCAACCCCGATACGATAGATGTAAAGGGCGGTACTTCTACTCCTGCCGGTGAAATCCTGCAAATGGCTGTCAGCCAAAAAGCTTTCTTCGGGAAAAAAGGGGGAATTACTTTCTCCGGCGGCGAACCGACCTTACAGGCAGAGGCATTGATACCACTGTTCAAAGACTTGAAAGCAAACGGCATCCATATCTGTCTTGACACCAACGGCGGAATCTGGAACGACAAAGTTGAGGAATTGTTAAGTCTGACGGACTTGGTATTGCTCGATATTAAAGAATTCAATCCCGAACGCCACCGTGCCCTGACCGGACGCAGCAACGAACAAACCCTGCGCACCGCTGCCTGGCTGGAACAACAGGGACATCCGTTTTGGCTGCGCTATGTCCTGGTACCGGGATATAGTGATTTTGAAGAAGACATACGCAGCATGGGCGAACAGCTCGGCAAATACCAAAGCATACAACGGGTGGAAATACTTCCCTACCACCGCTTAGGAGTGCATAAATACGAAGCTATGGGCTGGGATTATCAGTTAAAAGAAGTAGTAGAGAATACCCCCGCACAACTGGAACGAGCCGAAAAACTCTTTAAAGAGTACTTTCCCACAGTAGTGGTAAATTGAGAATTGATTCTCAACTCTCAATTTAATCAGTAAGTCAACCGTACTCCACCCTGCAAGGTAAAGTTGCAGGGATTTTCTTTTCGTATAGTCTCAATGTCCGAGCCATCGTCAAAGAAGTACGACACTCCCGGTTCTACATAAATGCCGACTCTGCTACTTATATTATACTGTGCACCCACAGCTCCCATTACAGAGAATTGCAGCGGTTTCACGGTTTCGTTTTTACTTCCTATTTTCCCGTAAACGCATTTTTCCATGGCGCCGCCGGCAGAAACATACATGATAAAGAACTTCTTATCTACAAAGTTCCAGTTGGCACGCAAAGGAATACCCAAGTAATGCAATTTCTGGCTGACCGTTTCCGAGCTTCCGGCAAATTTCACATCCGAAGCGAGGTACGTATACGTCAAGCCCGTTTCTACGGAGAAACCCCGTGCAAGCCCTTTACGTACCGAGAAGCCGAAAGACAGCGGCTGTTTATGGTCTATGTCCACCACCTGTCCGGAACTTCTCTGCAGATAAGGTATGCCATCCTTAAAGACAAGTTCCTGCCCATCCGGCACTTCCATTATCCCGTCAGACATTGTGGTAAGGTCTACCCTTCCGCCGGAAACGCCGAAACTCTGTCCGTTCTGAAGCAGCCCGCTTTCATCCATGCTGCTTCCCGAAATCAATCCGCCCGTATTTCCTACTGCCAATCCGACCGACCAGCCACGCGACTGCTCCCGCTTCGTTCCGCCAACCGGCAAATGCAATTTGTCTCTGCCGGACGGGCAGCGCTCAATCTTTTCCGTACGCTCCTCTTCCACTATCACTTCTTCTGCTGCTTCCTGATTTGCCTGTGCCGACTCCGCAGTACGTTCCTGTACGTTCCCAGTCTGAACTTCCGGCTCCGCATTCAGGGATTGGACAACTGCTTCCCGTTCCGTTTCATCTGCGGTATTCAGTTGTTGTGCCAGCAAGGAACGCCGGTTCGTATCCGTTGGCAGCTCCTGTTTCTGTGCGCGATAGTCGGGTTCTGTTATCTCTGTCCGCACCGAAGGCGTCTGTTGCTCCGGCAGCTTGTCCGGCACGGCAGCCAATGTCGGTGCAGCCGTATTCCGCATCTCCTCTCCCACAGGGCTTTGGAGCAGCCATACACTCACCGACGACACCGCAACGAGCAGTGCCGCAGCCGCAGCTACAGCCCAGCGGCGGAAAGGTATAATCCGCCGTCTTCCGGCTACCGGCGGCTTCGAAGCGGACAAATCCTTCTCAAGCCGTTCCCAACCGGAAACGGGCAACGGTTCGGAATAATCGTCCAACCGCTCCTTTATCTTTCGCATCCACAATTCATCTTCCATACATTTCTCCATTTATGCGTTTCTTTTCATCCACTCCTTCACTTTGGCAGCCAAAGCAGCTTTGGCACGCACCAGTTGTGAAGCCGATGACTTTTCGTTGATGCCCAGCAACCGGGCAATCTCCTTATGAGATTTATCTTCAAAAACAAACAGGTTGAATACAGTACGATAACCGGCGGGAAGCTCGCTTATAAACTGCATCAATACCTTTTGAGGAATAGTATCCACTGCCGAAGCATCCGGCTCCTCATACGTCTCCGGCACATCGTCCAAGGCAGCGGACTGGCTCATCACATCATTCTTCCGCAAATACTGCAATACCGTATTCACCATTACACGTTCCATCCACGCCCGCAAAGAGCCCTCTCCCCGCCAAGTGAACTTATCGAAAGAGTCGAAGAGCTTCAGGAAACCGTCATGCATCAAATCCTGTGCAGTTTCCCGGTCACCGGCGTAACGCAAACATACGCCGAGCATCCGCCCCGCATACTGTTCGTACAGTTCTTTGCGGGCAAGGTTGTCGCCTTGCCTGCAGCGTTCTGCCAATACCTGTTCTTCCATCCTCTCTTTTAACACGTGTTTACCTTATAAATGCAACGGGCACAAAAATACTGCATCCGGCAGATAGGAAATTCATTCTTTATTTTCTTTAACAATCTTATAAGCAGTATTTGTGCAGTCCCGGCATTTTCTGAATACGAAACCTAAAACAGAACCAATAACAAAACCTCTACTTATGAAAAAGTTAAGAACGATATTAGCCGCATTTCTGCTGTTGTTCATTGCCACCCCCGTACTGCAATCCTGCCTGGACGACTGGGACGATGACGAACATCCGTCGCTTGCCATAGGTACCGTACGAATTATCGACGGGAAAGACTATTATTTCGCACTCGATGAAGGAACCAGAATGTTTCCCGGCGATACTACCCAAGTGAATAACTACACTCTGGTGGAGGGGCAACGCGCTTTTATATATTTCAACCTGCTGGACGAAGAAGTAACCGGCTACGATTACAATGCCAAAATCAACCACGTAGAGAATATCCTTACCAAAGACATTTATTTCATGCCTGCCGAAAAGGCCGACAGCATCGGCGACGACCGCATCAACATCAACAATATGTGGATTACGGACAACTACCTGAACATCCAATACCAGCTATACCATAGCAACAGCAATGACAAAAAACATATGCTGAACCTTATAGTCAACGAAGCATCCGACGGCAAGAACGACAAAGAGGGATATATCACGCTGGAATTCCGCCAGAATGCTTACGGTGACGAGCCGCTCATACTGGGACAAGGACTTGTCTCTTTCAAACTGGATAAGATAGCCGACCGGATACCCGGAAAAGCCGGACTTAATATCCGCGTAAAAAGTTTACACGACGGCGAATATTATAAAACCATTGACTTTAAAACAGACGAGAACTAAACTATTCTTTGCAATTCCCTTTTCAATGTCTTTTTATAAAAGCGGAGCAGGCTGTTTGCCTTCACTCCGCTTTGTTCTTTCCTGCCTTCTGCCCCATATTACTGTATCCTATGTTATGTCTCATTTTTATTGCGTATCTTTGCACCCGATTTTACCAAACAACTTTCTATAAGCATGAAAAAAGGACTGCTATACGCAATATTGGCATCTGTGCTATGGGCCATCGTAAACCCGTTCATCAAGCAAGGGCTCAGTTATGATTTTACTCCGATGAATTTTGCCGGGCTGCGTTTCACCAGTGTAGGCGTTCTGCTTTTTGCCTATACCTGGCACAAGGGGATGCGGCAGGAAATCAAGCAGCACCGCAAACTGTTCCTCAATCTGATATTCATTAATATGCTCATGGGTTATACGGCCTTTTATTTCGGAGTGGACTTCGTAAGCGGGGCTATATCATCCATCATCATGGGTATGACGCCGCTTATCAATGTACTGCTTGCCCATCTACTGGCAAGTAACGACAAACTGAACGGCTACAAAATCGTCAGCCTCATCATCAGCCTTGCAGGCCTCTTGCTGATTGTAGGGATGGGCAGCGACGGTGAACCGCTGGACTGGAAAGGCATCACAGGCATCATACTACTGTTGCTCAGCATTATCTTTCAGGGCTATTCCGCCATCTCCGTATCCGAAGAGAAAGGCAAGGTCAATCCTATCTTCCTGAATGCCGTACAGATGTTTTTCGGTGGCGCCCTTATCTACATCATAGGATTGGGCACGGAAGGTTATCACTCTTTCATCGGCAAGCCTGCCGGATTTTATATCAGCCTGGGCATCCTCGTATTTATTTCCGTCTTTGCCTTCAGCTTCTGGTTTATGGCGTTGCAAAGCAAAGGCGCAAAAGTCAGCGACATCAACATGTGCCGCCTTATCAACCCGATTCTCGGAGCTGTATTAAGTTGGATAATGCTTGCGGGAGAATACCCCACATTCAGTACAGTAGCGGGAATGCTGATTATTGTCAGTTCGTTGGTTATCTATTTCAAAGGAGCGGAGATTGTAAAATACATCAGTACAAGGAAATAAACAGAGTGTGTCAAAATACACTTGATGATTTCTTTTAGGCACGGCAATGGCAGTAGCTATCAGCACCTTCAAATTGCAAGCAATTCTTTCCCTAAAATATGAAGAGCTTCTTTAATTTGCATCTTCCTCATGTCACTCGGTTTTTTAATGCCATAAATATATTTGGAAAGAAGGCTTTTGTTTATTCCCATACTACGTGCTACTTCTGATACATTCAGCTGAGGAAAGCGTTTAAATATCATTGCTATCTCATTTTCATAATCCGGTTCCACTGTTTCAAAAAAGCTGGATATATGAATATCCTCATCCAATGATTCCCAACGAACATCGTCACCAAACTTTCCTATCTTGAAATCAAGACGCTCTTTATCACTTGCATCCTTTAACAAAGGGAATGCCTCTAAAGGACGGCTGAAAGTTTTTTCATCATCTGTTTTTACATAAATGCGATTAGCATCAAACCAAATGTCTTTTATTGTATTCATAACTTTCGGTTTTAATAATTATTCTCCATGATATTTTCTCCAAGCATCAATTATATCATCTTGATATGCTTCAATTATTACCAATGCCTTTCTTATATCTTTCGGTTTTATGCCATTACTCGATACAACTTCTATTTCGGGATAGACATTAACTTTTGCTCTACCATCACCATTCTGAATATGAACATGAATGGGTAAATGTTCTTCGGAATAGAAATAAAAGCGAATACCAAAAAGCTCAAATAGTGTTGGCATAATTATGTGACATTTTAATTGTACTGATACAAATATAGGGATAAATATTTATCCCTACAAATAATTAAGTAAAGAAGATGTATGCTTGAAATTTGCTATTAGCAAACAAATCAGTACAGAGTACTTCGACATCTATCATTTTTATATTTTAAGTTACGGTAAAAATAAGTTCTCCTTTCCACACCTGGAAAGGAGAACTTGCAAACAAACAATGATCCGGACAGTGATTCACATCCTCATCCGGCACTACAAACCGGAGATTATATCAAGGAAAAGTAATTCTCCCCAAAAAAACTCCGGTATTCTTTTAGATGTTAGTCTTGGACACAACGCACAGGAAACGCATCCGAACGGTTGGGGCTGCTCACCGGGCCCACCCAGCTCGAGCGCGTGTCCAGGAAGCCCCCGTGCTGCGACGTGGCAGAGTACGGAGAGGCCGACCAAACATAGCACGCCCACCCAACGTATCTGACGTGGCCGTCAGACCCGTAGCGATAGCCGGCTGCCGGGTAGAATGCCACATTGCCCGCATCTGCTGCCTCCGCATCTCCGGTAGTGAAAAATCTACGTCCCCATACCTCGAAGTTTCCATCTGTAAAGCCGGTACTTTCATTAGTCTGATTATATTTATCCGCTGCAACCACATTATATCCGGCAATATTGCCCGTATTATAAGCTGTTGTAATGGTAGTGAAATTGGTCCATACATCCTGCGGAGGCATGTGATAACCGTAGGGACACGGGTCGTAGATGGTTTTCTTTACATCTGCAATCGTTCCCAGTATCAGGCTGGTTTTCTCATCCTGCAAACCACTGCCCCATAATTTATTGGATGCCTTCCAAGGCACAGAACCTTCCGCTCCACTCTTTACCGGATGCGCTGCAAAAATCCAGTTATAAGAAGGATTCGTGCCATCGCCACCATAGGCAGCAGTCTTATCATTATCATCTCTCAATATAAACACCAACGGATTTTCCACTGCATAAGCAAGTTGCGCCTTTACGGCAGTTTGATCAATCCCTGTTGTTATCGCACTGTTCTTTATCTGATTAGAATTCTTAAAAATCTTATTTCCATTTGCATCATACACGGGCACAATATCCGCATCGTTCGTCCTCGTCATCACACCTGCCGCGGGAAACGGGTCTTTACGACCGAACTGAAAATATACACCATACGTTTTTATGGCTTCTTCCGCTACTTTGGTAGCTGTTCCGCTGGCAGCTCCCAGATTACGGTCCATCATCTTAAATTCCCGTTTGGTTATATTGGCATAAGAAGCAAGGCCGTTACGGGGCCGTGTTTCGTATGTCTGCACTTTGATGCCGTTTCTGTCGAATGCTGCTGTAATCCAGATGTGCCAGCTCCAAAGAGTGGTAGCGCCGTTTTTGGCGGCAACTACTGCATTGCCTTCGGTTGCTTCGCCCAACTTGAATACGATATAGCCGTTTCTGGAGTAGCCTACATAGTCTAAGGTAGGCGCTTTGTCTCCCTCGCGGGTTTCCCACACAAGAGCGGCATTGTCGGGTGCAATCCTGTCATTGGCTGGTATGTCTGTGCCGGTATAGGAAATCTGTGCCGAGGTTGCCGCACCGTTGCCGCGTATGGTGGCTTTGAAGCGATACCATTTATTGGCGTCGGTGGTATTCACCACATAGCAATTGGCGGTCTGTGTTCCTGCCGCACTCAAATCCTTGCCCACCAGCACGCGGCCGTCGTTCATGTTCGTACCCTTAATGGCGGCATTTATCGTGTACTTCGTATTGCGCACCACATTGAAATCGCCGGCCTTATCGCCCGCGCCCAGATAAATGGTGTAAGCCACATCGCGGGCTATGCCGCCTTTCGGCGTATAGCTGCCCTCTATCAGAATATAAGTGGCCGTGGCAGGCACATTGTCCTCGTAGCGGTCTTTCCAGTCTGTCAGCGAGTTACTTCCAGCCTTGTTTTCCGGAACATACCAGGCGATGGACTTGGTGTTGTCGCTCGTATAGGTTGTGAGTTCCGCAACAGTCGGAGCGGTGGTTGCCGACTCTACGTAATAGAGTTTCTTTGCCACGTTCATCAGCCTGACGGAAGTCACTGTAAAGACGTCCCCGGTGTTCGGAGTCGTCAGGTTCAAACTGACTTTGGCTACCGCACGGGTCAACGAGACGGTAAGGGACGCATTGTCCGTTTCTGAGTTAAAATCGGTTTTATAACCACACATCGGCAGGTTTTGCCCCGTACCCTTACCCGACGATACCTCTGCTGCAAACTTCTTGAAATCGGCCAATGCACTGCCGTATGATACCTTTTGAGTCAGGTCGCCTACGTTTGCCAATACATACACCGTGCACGTGCCTACTCCCGAAGCCAATGAAATATTCGCAGTTAGCTGCCCATCCGTCAGTGAGGCGTATTCGCTGTATTTCAGTTTACCGTCGGCATTGCCGAACTGGAACACACAAATGTCGTTTATCGCATCTTCCTGTACATCGGTCAGCGTACCGGCACGGGTTCCGGCAGTGTTTGCCGTTTTCCCTGCTTCCTCGCCCAACACCAAGTCCAACGAATTATCGCCACGGGTACGGGTCGTACTAACAGTTCCCCGCATAGGTGTTGCATCGAGCGAAAGTTTTACAGGCGCCGTTGCAACATTGGGAACAATATTGCCCGTTCCCTGCTCCTCGTCCGTACAGGAGAGGACACAAAGAACGGATAATATCCAAAGTCCAAAAAATTTCGTCACTTTCATATTTATTTCTTTTTCATATTTTTTGTTTCTATACTACATTCAAGGTAGGTTTGTCTCATTAAATAGAAGATTATATCAAGGGGGAGTTATTCTACTTGAAAAAACTCCGGTATTCTTTTAGATGTTAGTCTTGGACGCAACGTACAGGGAGCGCACCCGAACGACCAGCGCCGTTCACCGGGTCCACCCAGTTCGAGCCCGTGCCCAAAAAGCCCCCATGCTGCGATGTGGCAGAGTACGGAGAGGCCGACCAAGCGTAGCACCCCCACCCAACGCCACTGACGTGATCGTCATACCCACTACGACAGCCGGCTGCCGGGTAGAATGCCACATTAGCCTCATCTGCAGTCGCTGCATTACCGGTTGTAAAGAATCTACGTCCCCATACCTCGAATTTTCCATCCGTAAAGCCGACAACATCACTAGTCTGATTATATTTATCCGCTGCAACCACATTATATCCGGCAACATTGCCCGTATTATAAGCTGTCGTAATGGTAGTGAAATTAGTCCATACGTCCTGCGGAGGCATGTGATAACCGTAGGGACACGGGTCGTAGATGGTTTTCTTTACATCTGCAATCGTTCCCAGCATCAGGCTGGTTTTCTCATCCTGCAAACCACTCCCCCACAATTTATTGGATGCCTTCCAAGGCACAGAACCATCTTTATCATTCTTTGCCGGATGCGCTGCAAAAATCCAGTTATAAGAAGGATTCGTGCCATCGCCACCATAGGTAGCAGTCTTATCAATATCATCTCTCAATATAAACATCAACGGATTTTCTATTGTATAGGCTAATTGCACCTTTACAGCCGCTTGGTCAATGCCTGTTGTTATCGCACTGCTCTTCACCTGATTAGAATTCTTCAAAATCTTATTTCCACTTGCATCATACACGGGTACAATATCTGCATCACTCGTCCTCGTCATCACGCCTGCCGCGGGAAACGGGTCTTTACGGCCGAATTGAAAATATACACCATACGTCTTTATGGCTTCTTCCGCTACTTTCGTAGCTTTTCCGCTGGCAGCTCCCAGATTACGGTCCATCATCTTAAATTCCCGTTTGGTTATATTGGCATAAGGTGCAAGCCCGTTACGAGGCCGTGTTTCATATGTCTGTACTTTGATACCGTTTCTGTCGAACGCTGCCGTAGTCCAGATATGCCAGCTCCAAAGAGTGGCAGTACCGTTTTTGGCAGCAACCACTGCATTACCCTCACTTGCTTTGCCCAACTTGAATACAATGTAACCGTTCTTGGAATAGCCTACATAGTCCAAAGTAGGAGATGTTCCTCCCTCACGGGTTTCCCACACAAGAGCAGCATTGGTAGGAGCAATCCTGTCATTGGCTGGTATCACCGCTCCTGTATAAGAAATCTGTGCCGGAGTTTCCGCACCGTTCCCTCGTATGGTGGCCTTGAAGCGATACCATTTATTGGCATCGGTGGTTTTCACCACGTAACAATTGGCGGTCTGTGTTCCTGCCGCACTCAAATCCCTACCTATCAGCACACGGCCGTCGTTCATGTCTGTGCCTTTAATGGCGGCATTCACTGCGTACTTCGTATTGCGTACCACATTGAAATCGGCCGCATTGTTACCTGCACCCAGATAGATGGCATACGATACATCGCGGGCCGTACCGTTCTGTGGTGTATAACTGCCCTCTATCAGAATGTAAGTAGCCGTGACCGGAGCATTCCCTTCGTAGCGGTCTTTCCAATTTGTCAGCGCATTGCTTCCAGCCTTGTTTTCCGGAATATACCAGGTTATGGACTTGGTGTTGTCGCTTGTATAGGTTGTAAGCTCCGCAGCAGTCGGAACGGTGGTTGCCGACTCCACGTAATAGAGTTTCTTTGCCACGTTCATCAGCCTGACGGAAGTCACCGTAAAGGCATCCCCGGCATTCGGGGTAATCAGGTTCAGGCTGACTTTTGCCACCGCACGGGTCAGCGAGACGGTAAGGGATGCATTGTCCGCCTCCGAGTTAAAATCGGCTTTATAACCACACATCGGCAGGTTTTGTCCCGTACCCTTACCCGACGATACCTCTGCTGCAAGTTTCTTGAAATCGGCCAATGCACTGCCGTATGCCACCTTCCGGATAATATTACCCACGTTTGCCAGCACATACACCGTACACGAGCCTACTCCCGAAGCCAATGAAATATCCGCCGTCAACTCACCGTCCATCAGCGAGGTATATTCACTGTATTTCAGTTTGCCGTCGGTATTGCCGAACTGGAACACACAAATATCGTTTACCGCATCCTCCTGTGTATCGGTCAGCGTACCGGTACGGGTTCCGGTATTGCATGCCCCCTTCCCCGTTTCCTCGCCCAGCACCAAGTCCAGTGAATTATCGCCACGGACACGGGTCACGCTTCCGGCTTCCTGCATGGGTGTTGTGCCGAGCGAAAGTTTCACAGGCTTCGTAGCGACATCGGGAATAATACCACCTGTTCCCTGCTCCCCGTCCGTACAGGAAAGGACACAAAGAACGGACAATGCCCAAAGTCCAAAAAATCTCGTTACTTTCATTTTATTTCTTTCTTATATTCTTGTTTCTATACTATTCCGAAGCCGGGTCTGCCGCATCGCCACCGATATTGGCAGGTATATCTTCCGTATGCCAACTATTGCCGGAACTCATATTCGTATTACCGTCACCGACACTACCCGGTACATTTTCAGTACCCCAACTGTTACCGGAACCTATATTCGTATTACCGCCGCCGGAACTGCCCGGTACATTTTCAGTACCCCAACTACCGCCGGGACGCACATCCGTATTACCGCCACCCGAACTGCCCGGTACATCTTCCGTACCCCAACTATCGCCGGGATGCACATCCGTATTACCGCCGCCGGTTTCGCCCGGCACTCCCTGTTCCGAAGCCCAAGGCAGACCCTCACCGCCTACCGACGTCAGCCCGAACGCGCCTATTTCGGCATCCAGTTCCGGGTTGGGCCGCCATTGACCTGTGCCGACGGTAGTACTGCCGTTTCCGGTTTCACCCGGTATCTCCACATGTTCCCACGTGCCGATATGGATAACCACCGGAGTAAACGCACCGATATTATCCTGTCCGGACATTACACTCCCGCTCCACGGAAGCACTTCCAGAATGAGCTGCACGGAACCGCCTTTCATCTTCAAGGAAAATGTATATTGCGTACCCGGTGCAAAGGCAAGCGTCTCCGGCATATCCGCAACGAACTCCGCAGCCGCCATCCCGTTGAACACCGCATTCATCCTGAACTGAAACTTACCCGCCGTCCGTGGCAATACCACTGTAGCGGCAGAAGTTTTCAAGTCTGCATCCGGCGTGGAAAACTCACTGCCCGCTATGGTAACGGCATCACTCTGCGCTATGCCCGCAACGGGCAGTTGGGTACACAGTACCGCTTCGACAGGTGCATGCGTCATATTGCTCAATCCGGCAGACTCGATACGCACCGAGGTGATATTGCCCGCTTTCGGTTGCAAGGCAAATATCAGTTTTGCACAATGCCTGCCCAAGTCGTCGAGCACAACCGCCGGACTTGCTTCGCTCACCGTTCGTCCTGCCGTCAGCGAAGTGGCATAGTCCACACCATGTCCCACAGAAACGGTGCAAGCCGGGCTGCCTCCGTCGTTATCGGGATTGGCTACCGCCAGAGCCGGAGTCAGAGCATAAAAGTCGTAAGTCCCCGCACGCAGCAGTAAAACGTTCACGGCTTCCAGCGTACCGTTGCCGTTTACGGCTCTGTACGTGCCTTCCCCCATGTATTTATCCGTTGACAAATCGGGAGACTCACCTACGCGCCTGAAAGCGAGGATACGCAACGTTGCCCCATCCGCCAGTGGCGAAGCGGCACGTGTAGCCACCTCCGTAGCGATGCCCGATGCAGAAAACCGCACGGCAAACGCTTCATGTTCCTTCAACAGCAGTTCGTTCTCCGTGCATGCACAAAGCAGCAAAACTACCGGCAGGTATTTTATCATCCCTTTACAATTCATAAATTCGACGGGTTATCTCATTATATTTCTATATTCTTAATCGGAGTTCCATTTACCCAGTCGGTAACGGACACCGCAGGAGTTATCCCGGCAGATGTAAACTTCAAGGTAACGGCGTACGAAGTACCCGCTTTGAAACCGCCGTCGACGGGAACGTTTATCTTCGTTTTCTGCAAACCGCCGGTCTCTAAATCAATCTGCAATTCAATGGCATCATCTGCCTGCGGAGCAAACATGGCATATCCTGCCATAACAGCAGCATCGTCGGCAGTAGCGCCTACACCCATTTCCAGCGGATAGGTAATTGCGGTTGAAGGCGTAACAGGGTCTGCGGAAACCAAATCCAAATCGTCCGTACCTGTAAAGGAAGGGGCGGTTATGGTTGTTCCGTCTGCCGCTGTCGCCTCAGGCAATGTAATCGTACACCCCTGTTTCTTCCCGGTAATCTTGATGGATTTTACTTTACCCCACAATGTCTGTGTAGCCGCATCGGGAGCATACACCTTTACACTGATTTGGGTAAGCAGGTGGCTGAAAGCCAGGCTTGCTATATTCGTATTCTTATCCCCTTCTTTCAAGGGAGTAGCCATTATATCCGTCTTACCGTCAATAGTACCAAAATCCACGGCCTTTGTACCCTGCGTAAAAGTTACTCCGCTGCGCCTCGGATACCAGCCTATCAGTTTGGTCTTGTTTCCGTTTGCCAAATAATACTCAGCCGGAGAAAACGACAGTGTTTTTGAAGCCGTAGCCGCCGTTCCATTCAAAGCGGTGGTCTGATACGTTGTATAACCGCCCTCGTCACCAGCATCCGCACGTGCAAACGCCACATCCAAATCCGTACCGAAACCGGAATTAATCATCCCGTCCAATACTGCCTTCGTAGCCGGTTCTACCGAAGATAAAATACTGCTGTTTACACGTATTTCCACCCTGCCGTCGTCCTGTATCATTTCCACCGGAGCGTCTGCAGAGCAGGCCGCAAACAAAGACAACAAAGCACCGTTTACCGTTAAAATCCATTTATTCCGTTTCATAAGCATGCTGTATATCGGTTGATTATTGAATTTCTTCACTGCTGCCGCCATCTTCTTCCCAGTCTTTCACCGTGGCTGTTGCCTTTATTTCGGTAGCTTTGAATGTAAGGAGCACCACGAACTTCTTGCCCTGTGTAGATGCCGTATAATCGGCACTGCTACCGGTTGTTTTCAGATTGACAGGCACAGTGACAGGCGTAGTTCCCGAATGTTCTGTTTTTACGGCCAATGTATAGTCTGCCGTACCGGTCGCATTTTTCAGAGGAGCCACCATAGAGTAGGCCACTTCCTCACCATCGGTAGTCAGTTCTTTCGCCTGAGATGCGAAAGCCGTTTCCGTACCTGCCCCTCTTACCCAGAAAGACATGCCGTTGTCCAGCAACGTGGCAAATGCGCTGCTTTCATCGGCTGTACCGGCAGACAGGCTTACCGTTACCGCACCGGACGGATTATTCTTACCGACCTTGGTCAGCGTGATATCCGTTAACTTTCCCCATTTCGCAATAGCCGCCTCGTCCTCGGCAACCGCTTTAATTACCAGTTGCGTAAGCAGGTGTTTGAACTCGAGCTGCGGGTAATTGCCGTCTTTGGAATCGTTTTTCGTGGAAGATTTTTCCGGAGCAGCCATCACATCCTGACTGCCATTGAATGTAAATTTGCACTCATCATTGGCCGGATTGCCCCAACCCTCAAACGGATACAGGCCGCAGATATGCAGCGTGCTGTTGTCCACCGGATAATATTTTGCCGTGGCAAAGCCCACCGCCGTACTGCCGTTGTCCGTAAAAACCATTTTATCATTGGCATAGGTCGTTGTATAGTTGCCACTCGTTTCGGACACCAGCACCCGTGCGGCCAGCGTATTGTCTGCCGTTATCGTACCCTCGTACGGTGCACGTGTCATTGTTTCCGCCGCTATGGCGGAAGAGATCAGTTTGATTTCCACGTTCTCATTCGGAACCGGTTCCATTACATCACTCTGTGTACAACCTGCCATAACTATTACGGCAAGAAGCGAAAAAAGACTTTTTTTCATAACTGTTTATGTTAGATGAATATTTATTAATTATTTACTCTACTATCCCCTCACCGTATCCGTCCATCACCCACGGCATGACCTTTGCCGAAAGGGCAACCGCCGTACGGTCGCGGAATTTCAGTGTCACCATATAGGAGCGTCCGGCTGCAAAGACCGTTTCGCCGCCCGACGGCCGTATCTCTATACCGGGGTAATCGCCCCTGCTGTCTGTTGTCAGCGTAAGCCGGAACACGGGCTGTCCCGGTTGCAGCATCACTTCGCCCGCCAATACCTGCGGCATTTCCGTTGTACCGCTTATGGCGGCAGGCGATTTCAAAGGAAACGGTACGGCAGCCTGCGCGGCAGACCATCCTCCCAGTTCGCCCGTCTCCAAATTCAGCGTAGAGGCGGTGTTTACCCCATTGAATGCCAGCCCTGTAACAGTTACGCCTGCAAATTCCCCCTCATCGTCAACCAGCCGGAAGCGGAGCTGCGTCAGTTTATGCTCAAACAGCAATGCGGAAGGTGCTTCCCGGCGCGAACCGGTAACCGGACGCACCCACATCACATCTTCCGCACCTGTGAGCCTGAAATACAGCACCGGCGACTGCCCGGCAACCGCTTCCACATAATTATCCCCACCCGTGCCCACAGGCGCATAAGGATGATATACACAAAACTTCACCCGCCTGCTCTCTTCCAGCGGATAGGTATAATCACCGTTCCAGAAAAGCATGCCGGTAGCGGCATCAATCCCCGTAGTCCGCACGTTGTCCATCAAAGGAGTTCCGTTCCATTCGGACGTCAGCGGGGCATACAAGGCATCCGTACGCGCGGTAACCACTCCATACACGCCTACCTTGTCGCCCACGGCAGCCAGTCCGGCAAGGTCGTTTACCGAAGCACGGGTTGCACTCCCCTCATAACCGCCCGCCTGGGTTCCCAGCCTTATAAGCCCGTCCGGAGACAATGGCTCCTGCCCGGCGCATGTGCAAAGCAACAGGCACGCAAGCAGTCCTGTGCAACTACCGTATATCCTATTCATACATAATCCTTTCTCTCTTATCGTAAAATACCTTGCGTTTATAATCTCCTACCCCGCCCTCACCGCTTCCTTCCGTCCAGCCTTTCACCTCTGCCGTAAGAACCGCATTCAGCAGGTTTATGCCAAGCTCCACTTCCACCGTCTCGTCTGCCGGAAGTTCACCCGCATAAAGGCGGATGATGTCCGTCAGTGTTCCGTTCATGTTTACCGACGCGCTATACATCTCGCCGCCGGAATTGCGTACCTGCAAATGCAGGCGGCTGTCATAGGCGGCTCCATATTCAGGAGAAAGCAGCCCCAGCAGGCGTATCTCTGCCGAAGCCATATAGGCGGGTTCCGTATTTCTGGTTTCCGCCCGTGTCAGCGTCACGGTAAACGACGTATTCGTTTCGGGAGCGGCGGATATGCTCTGCTCCGAAGGCTCTCCGGAAAGCAGCAAGACGGAAGGATAAACACCGTTCAGCTTCCCGTTCAATACTTTTGCCTCTTCCATGCCCGTTACCTGAAAATGAAGCAACATCTGTTTCACCAGAGGGCGCGGAACGGGCGTGTATTGCACCGTACCCTGTAGCGGAACGTCCACATCGTCCACATTCCAGCTATATACATTGCCGGGCTGCATCTCCGAGACCAAACGGACCTCGGCGGCATTCCGGCTCTCCAGCCCTGTAAAAGCAACGCCGTGCGCATCCGTATTATAGGCAAGCAAATGATAACTGCCCACAGGAAGCGTTGTCGAGAAATATCCGACAGAAGCGGCGGCATCCGTACCGTAACCGGCAACAGCCTCGCCATTGTCCGCATAAAAACGGTAGCAGGCGGTAGCCGGACAGGCAAAAGCACCCCATTCGGGCGCAATCACAACCGTACCTTCGGCGCTGCGATAGTCCAGTGCCGTTTCCGTACATGCCGCCAAAGCAATGCACGGACTTATCAGCCAACCGAGAGTTTTTATCTTCATGTACGAACTTCTTTTTCCGTCTTCACTTCCGGCTGCCAAACCGGTAACTGATACTTATATTTACACCCGTCACCCCGAAATGATTCTCGCGGAAGTTGCGGTTGAAATAATAGTAAGGCATTTCCACATCGTACGCATTGGCATCCGAAGCACGATACCCGCCACGCAAGCCGGCTTCGATGCCCCAGTGCGCATCGAGCAGGATATAACACCCGACGGACAATCCGCCTTCCCAATAAGTGCCCGTGCAGTTGGCAGTGCCTCCGGCTATGCGGCCGCTATCGGCACTGCGGTTGTCAAAATCGCCCAACTGTCCGTAAATGCCCACGTAGCACCAGCGGTAGCAGCCGTCGCCATTCACCCAAAAGCGGGGTTCGAGGCTATAGGCCGACACTCCCCAATGGCATTTGCCACTATCGTAGTCCCAATCCGCATAAGCAGCAGAAGCTACCGCCGACCACCGGCGTGCAAAGAAAAACTCCGCCGACAGGTTGGGGGTAAAAGCGGTATAATCGAAATCGGGGGTCATGCCCGCCCAAGTATATAAGTTCGTTTTTACGGAAAGCAGCGGCAGCAAGCGGTTACGCTGTTTACGTGCCTCACGCCGCGCTTGCCGTCCGGCGGCACGCTCTGCCAGCCATTGCTCGCGGAAACGCTGTTCTTTCAGCCGTTCCTCCTCTTCCCGGCGGAGCTGTTCCTCTTTCCGGCGCGCCTGCACAACGCGTTCTTCTTCCAGACGTATCTGTTCGGCACGCTGCCGTTTTTCCGTTTCCAGCTGCCGGAGTTCCGCCAGACGACGCTCGTCGGCCTCGGCGGAAGCCCGTTCGCGGGCAAGTATTTCCTGAAACTCCGCATCGGTCAGTTTCCGCCGGTAACGTTCCTCGATGATGCGGTGCAGGTCGTATTCCACCCTGATTTCGACCCGCCGAAGCAATGGAAAGAGCTCCGCCATCATAAGGTTGTAAGGTACTCCGCCCTGCAGGTCCATCAGCTTCTTCTCACGGCCCTTGAAGATGTCCGTATTGTCGATGACAGCCAGCACTTCCGCCCGACCGGGCAATGTGGAAGCCTCCACCAGTTGTCGCAGCCTGTCCCAGTCCTCGCCCACGTAGCGCACTTCCACCGGAAAGCGCCTTGCCAGCCCGTATTCCGTATCCAGGTAGTTTCTGAAACCGTTGGCACGGTCGTGCGCCAGCTTTTCGTTGGCGGCATAACTGCCTTCTATGGAGCAATAGCCGGTCAGGGTAATCCGGCGGACGTAAATCAGCGTGTCGGCAAACGAGGAGCGCATGAACTTATCCAGCCTCTCCAGTTCACGGGCATTGCCGCCGTAACCTCTCTGTATCTGCCAACCCCCTTGCGGATAAGAGAAATAACAGTCCAGATTGGCTGTTCCTTCCTTGATAACGCGCCTGTACGTCGAGTCCCGATAGAGTTTACCGGTTCCCAACGTGTCGGGAGAGAAAACCACTCCCGCGCATAAGCGGCCGGGAAGGATACATACAGCCAACAGCAGCAATAGCGTTTTTATCTTCATATAGCCTTGTTTTTCAAGTATTCGTTCTTTTTCCGGTTACGGTTACGGCATCTCCGTTTCCTGCTCGCCCATGTCCACACTCGTATCCATATCTACCGTTATATCCACATTGTTGCCTTCCTTATCGGGTTCGGGCGGGCAATCGTCCAGACTATCGGGAATGCATCCGCCAAGCAGTCCTGCCAAAACACAGCAGAGCAGAAATCTTTTTTTCAGTGTTCTCATATCTCTTCGCTCAGTCCAGTTCCACTTCCTGCACAATTTTCAGTGTCCAGTCGTCCACACTCACCGTCAGTTCAAGATTGGAAGGCACTACCTCCGTGCCGGGCGTAGGTTCGCCGTCGCCCTTGATAACCGCCTTGATGCGATAGTCGCGGTTACGTACGATAGTGCCGTCGCCCGTTCCGTCTTGCGATACCGAACCCGAAGGAGTGATAATCGTACCCGTCTGCAAACGGTTCACCACAATGGGATAGTACACATAGACCGGAGTTTTCGGTCCTACGCTACCGTCCGGATCGAAATAGCCGGAAAGCACCAGCTTGGTGCGGTTGGCGGCATCGTTGTTGGCAAAGGCATAGAACCAATAGGGCACGGTATATTCGTCCGAGGTTATCAATATGCCCTCGGAAGGGGTGACATCGTTCAGCAGAAAACCTGCCCCCTCGGTCCACAAGAAAGAGCCGTCGGGCTGCTCGCTCGTCATACCGCCATGCAACCACGCAGGATTGACTGGCATAGTTTGGGTAACATCGCCGGGCGACACACGGGAAGCTTCCAGCGCATTGCACAGGAAAATACGGTCCAGCGTAAATGTGGCTCCGGCATAGTTCAGGCTGAATGCGCTGCGGATGCTCGAAATGGAGATACGAGCCACCAGACGGGACAGATTTATGGACGCGGACACCGTTTTTCCGGCTTCCAATGTCACCGGCTGTTCGCTGATACCGGACATAGGCAGAAGGTCGGATGCCTGCTGCCCGTTACGTACGGTTTGTACCAGGCTGACATTTTTCCCGACAAATTCGTTTTTGGTCTGCACTCCGGCAAACGTTCCTTCCGGAACATTGGCAACCACAATCACATCGCAGATACCGGGTGAACACAAAATATCCTTTACCGCAAGCGTCCCGGCAGTGCCGCCGGATTCGACGGCGGATTCCACAATGGTATTTACCGACCCGTCGGCATAGAACAGCCCTATTGCCAGCCGATGAACGGCAGATTCGTTTTCGGGCAGGGCAGCAGCAGTGGCACGTGTGTTTGCAGCCCCCGTACCGGATACGTTCAGCCGGAGCAAAGCTGTTTTCGCCATATTCCTGCCTGCGCTTTCATCCTCACCGCTACACGAGGATGCCAAAGCTGCGAATGCCAAAGCATACAGCCAGCAGATAATACATATACCCGCAATCCGCAAAGTTTTCTTATACTTCAAAGTTTTAATTTCCGACATATATCTATATTTTAAAGTAATGGATTTGTCTCATTCCGTTCTTCCGGTTCAATACAGGTTTCTCCTGCTCCTCAGCTCTTCCAGCACCTCGCTTGCACGCTCCACGCCTGCTGCCGCAGCCATTTCAAGATAAAGCTCCGCCTTTTCGCGGTTACCTTCGAGCATACAGAGCACGCCCATGTTGTTAAAAGCCGTCTGACGGGTGGAAAAGCGGGAGAGATAGCTGCGTGCCTTGCGTGTATCACGTTTGCTCAAGGCCACGGCAGCCGCATTGATGTTAGCTTCCGGACAGTCGGGGAACAGGCGGGCGGCAAGGTCGTAAATATCGTTGAACTCGGCAGAGCCGGGCGTGTAGCTGTTGGCAAGGGCAAACAGGCATTCCGGCGTGATGCATCCGTCGCCGTTGGCGGGCAGGCGGTTATCGGCGCTATCAAGGGAAGCGGGAATAAAATTGACCCATGACAGGCAGCGCACGTCCACACTCTTCTCCAGTCCCGGAACTTCCACTTCGGGCAACAGGATGCCCGAAGCAATCCTGTCGTCGTAAGTTGCCGCCTCCCTGCCGTTACAGCCGCACTCTTCGGTATGCAGCATGAGGTCTGCCTGTGTCATCCACTCCCTGAACGGAACAGTCACCTTATATGTGAAACGGCGGGATACCTTACGGTCGTTTTTCAATACTACCGAGGGCGTGGAGTTCCTGCCGTTGCGCGCATCGGACACTCCACCCAATACACGGGTGCGCTCGTACACTTTCTGCTTCTCCGCACCGTTAATAAGAATAGACGGCAAATCGAACGACTGCTCTCCCGCCAGCAAGAAAGGTGTCAGCGTAAGCGATTCGTCCGAAGGCATCTGCAAACCTTCATAGTTGACTTCCATCTGTATATGCAACTGACTGCCCGAAAGGGAGAAACTCCGGCGGGTTATCTGTATCTGCCCCATATAAGCCTCTTGACTGCATAACGTGAGCAAGGACAACAACAGCAGCAATACGCTGCAAAATGTTTTTCGTTTCATCTATTCAATTATTAATCGTGACTTACGTTTTTACTTAATCATATATACCACGGACACGGCAGCCTTTGTAGGGCCGAAATATCCCCTGCCTTTCGTACCGCGCTGTCTGCTGCCGCAATGACCGCAACGGTAACGGTCGCTGCGAAGAAAAGCCGCCCCCGCACCCAGACTTGCTTCCACACCCCAATGCGGGGAAAGCACCCAATGGTAACCATACGAAATGCCTGTGCCCAAAAGCCAGCCTTCGTAACGTGCCTCGCGCGCGCCCTTCAGGATATTGAAAGGCAGATGCACACCGCCTACATTGAAACGCCCGCCCAAGGCATGGACTCCCCAAAAATGACCGGCAAAAGGAGTGCACAGCCAGTGGCGGGCTTCGGGTTGTAACAACCAGTGTTTCCAACGGCGGCCGTCACGGGGAGCAAAAGGCTGGTAATGTGCCGCAATATCCAGTGTCCACCGGGGAGATACAAGAAATTCCACCCCTATATTGGGTGAAGCCAAAGCATCGGCAAGAAGATTGCTTTTCACAGCCATACGCTGCGCTGACGCATCGGAAGCGGACAGCATGCCCAATGCTCCTATTATAATCGGTATATATAGTTTGTTACTCATTCGCTTCCGGCTTTATAAATCCTGCAACGCACCTCATACAGCATGACACGTAGCATCTGGTTAATAAAAGATATACCGTTACTTCATAAGTAACAGAGAGATACATAGCAATATTAATATTGTCATGTGGGAACACAAAAAGACATGATTATTTATGTATACATAACAGAGCGTTGTATACAGTGTGTCCGTTCATTTTTCAGTTTAAGAAAAGTGATGGGATGCTATGTGCCAAAATCTCCATAGTTAGAAAATATAAAAGCTGAGTTCCGGCTTCTCTCTCAATTTACATAGCAAAAAGTGAAAAAAGATAAGATTTTCTTTTGTTTTTTAAGTATTATGTATACTTTTGCAGGCATCTAAGATTCCATTACTTATGAAGTAACTAAGCTATATAGTATTGATTTTCAGTCACAATTTGTTTGTTTGCCTTATTGGCTATTTCTTAAATATATAATTTATTATTACCTTGTTGGCTTTTTCGATTTCATCATTATCGAACTGCTTCAGATAACCTTCCGTAGTAGTGATTGAAGCATGGCCCAACGCTTCTGAAATCACCTCCACAGCTATTCCGCAAGATTTTGCAATAGAGGCCCAAGTATGACGGGCAGCGTAGGAAGAGAGCCTCTTCCCCAGCCGGCAGACCCGCGAGAGCCGGTACAGTTGTAAATTGAGCATACGCAATGCCCGCTGATAATCCTTGTACGCTTCTTTACCGGAAAGACTGCCGTTCAGGATATTCAATAAGTAAGGCGAAGAGGGGTCGTTGCTGGCATAACGCCGTAGAAGTTTCATGGCTGCCGCATCAACGGCTATCGAAAGCGGCATCCCCGTCTTATGACGGCGAATAGTGAGATAACCGTTCCGTAAATCCACTTTACGTAAGTTTGCCAAATCGATGAAAGGGATGCCGTGAAAACGCAACATCAGCTCCAGGCAGGCACGTGCCCAGCCGAGATTGCGTGAATCAGAGGATGCGGCAGGTTCGCTTTCGGATGAACGGTCTGCTTCCTCTTCCACAACATCTTCCAGCAACACCCGTTTTATTTCCCCTTTCTTCAATGCCCGCTGATGATTGGCATAACGCCCGGTAAACACATTCTTGAACTGCCGGGGGATATAGGGGGCCAATCCCATATCCACCGCCCGGTTATACACCGCACGAAGCATACGCATATACGTGGAAATCGTGTTCCACAGCAATGACTGCTTCAACAAATACTCCTGATAGCTTTGCAGCCAGCCGGGAGTCAAATCTTCCATGTGCAGGGAGTGTCCGCCATACTTCACTGCCGACTTCAATGCACAATGATACACATGGGCAGTACTGTAACGTCCCTGCCGTTCCATATCCGTAATTACGGATAGCATAAGATCATAAAATTCACTTTTGTCCATAGTTCTCTTTTTTTACATACTAATTAGTTTACCGACCCTCGGTCAACAACAAACCTTAGACAATGTTTCATTACATATATAGCCAATTACATATCTTTTATAATTATGATATAAACTATTAATTTGTCATACTTTTACGCCCGAAGTATTAAAGGCTTTTTTTCCTCGGTGAGGAACAAGCCATCGGAGACCGGCAATGTATGCAAAATAACTACTATGGATAAGCCGAATAGAGAAGCAGGCTCGGTCACGATTACCGCTTATTTGTTTCGAGGTTATCATACTCTTCGTCCGTTACCGGTTCGAGCCATTCATTGGAAGCACTTTCACCGGGAACCTCGAAAGCCAGATGAGCAAACCAACAGTCTGCAGCAGCTCCATGCCAGTGTTTGACGTTTGCCGGAATATGGATAACCGTGCCCGGGAGAATTTCCACGGCAGGTTTACCCTCTTCCTGATACCAGCCGCGTCCGGCTACGCCAATCAGCATTTGTCCGCCACCACTTTTGGCACGGTGGATGTGCCAGTTATTGCGGCAACGAGGTTCGAACGTAACATTGGATATATTCACCTGCTCGCGCGAAATGGGAGCAAGGTAACTGTTGCCGGTGAAATACTTCGCGTATGCAGTGTTCGGTTCGCCGACAGGAAAAATCATTTCGCGCTGGAAAGCGGCTTTGGCATCTTCACCAACGGCATCTTCCGCCCATACGTCTTTTGCCAGATTGAACGCCGCCCATGCTTTCGGCCAACCGGCATAAAAACCGATGTGGGTAATGATTTCGGCAATCTCAGTACGGGTAATGCCGTTCTTCTTTGCCGACTGCAGATGAAATACGAGCGAATTGTCTGTAATACCCTGACTGATAAGTGAGGTAACGGTTACTAAACTACGGTCGCGCAGACCAAGCTTATCGGTGCGGTTCCACACTTCTCCGAAAAGAACATCGTCGTTGAGCTCCGCGAATTTAGGGGCGAATTCTCCTAATTGGGTGCGCCCGGCTGTCTGTACTATTTTCTCCTGTGCCATAACATTGAAAGTTAAGATACTGAATACTGAAATTAAAAGAATCCTGTTCATAATCATTCCATTTACCGTATGAAGTTAGTGATATTTCCGGTTGTTTTCCAATTGCAAAATTACCGCGATTACGCAAACCGAATTGTATATGATTTACGGATATTTATACCCGAATCATTGATTCTGAAATTAGAAACGGAATGCCATAACAAGAACATACCTTATTCAGACAGGCTTTTGCTTTTTATTTTCCTCAGTATTTTAGGGAACTGCCAGAAAAACAGCAGCGTACAGCAAATGGCAGCCGTAGCATCGGATATGGCTTCTGCCGCATATACACCTGCTACTCCCATAAAATGCGGCAGTATCAACGCCAATGGTATCAGCAGGATTACCTTACGCAGCAATGCTATGAAAATGGATATTCTGGCCTGCCCCAACGCCACGAACATATTCTGACAGGCACGCTGTAACCCGAAAATCGTCATGCCGCCCAAGAATACAGGCATCGTCCAGCGGACAGTTTCTATCAGCCTTGTATCGCTTGTAAAGGCGGATGCCACAATCGCAGGGAAGCAAATCATAAACAGCATCAGGACGAGATTGAAAGAAAACATGGTAATCAGCGCAATCCGGAAGCACTCCTTCACACGCTGCTTGTCGCCATGCCCGTAGTTATAGCTTGCCACCGGAACAAAGCCCTGCGCAAACCCCGTCAGCGGCACGCTGGCAAACTGCATAGACGTTTGCAGAACGGTAAGCGCACTGACATAGATATCTCCGAATTCTTTCAGACTGCTGTTGAGCACAAACCCCACCAGGCTTTCCGTACTCGCCATGATAAAAGGCGATACGCCGAGCGCCAACATGGAGAGCACGATACTCTTTTCCAGCTTCATATACCGCCTTTCCAAAGGCAGGGAAGCGCGCCGTGAGAATAGGAAGGACAGCACCCACACCGCACTGCAAGCCTGCGACAGCACCGTAGCCAATGCAGCGCCTTTCACTCCCATATCCAACCAGAATATGAATATCGGATCAAGAATAATATTCAACAACGCCCCTATCAACACCGAACACATGGCAACCGCAGGGCGCCCCTGTGCATTAATGAAAGCATTCAGTCCGGTAGACACTTCCACAAACAGCGTCCCCAACAGATAAATGGAAAGATAGTCTTCCGCATAGCCCAGCGTATGCTCCGAAGCACCCGTAAAAAGCAGGATAGGCTCCATAAAGGTATAGGCTATGAACGAAGTGAGCAAAGTGAAAAGAATCAACAGAGTAAAGCCATTGCCAAGTATCTTTCCGGCACGGCGACGGTTGCCCTGTCCGAGGGCAATGGCAGCCAACGGAGCACCGCCACCACCCACAATGGCAGAGAAAGAAGAAATCAGCACAACGAGCGAAATGGTCACTCCCACTCCCGCCAGCGCATCGGTTCCGATGCCCGGTATGTGTCCGATGTAAATACGGTCTACAATGCTGTAAAGCAGATTGACAAACTGTGCTGCCACCGCAGGCAGCGCCATCTTGAAAACCAAAGGCAGCATACGCTCCGTGCCCAGGCGTTCTTCGTACTTATTAGTCATGATTGGCAGAGTTTACTCTTATTCTCTTAGATTCTGTTGTTACGGAAGAGTGCTTATTTCCGGCTGACGATTGTACCCGTAGCCTGATTGGTAGGCATTACCAGCACTTCCGCCACCTGTATATGTTCGGGAACAGCAGCGGCAAAGTACACCACTTCGGCAATGTCGTCGCCTGTAAGCGGACGGATGCCCTTGTACACATTATCGGCAGCCGCCTTGTCGCCACGGAAGCGCACTACGGAGAAGTTCGTCTCCACCAGGCCGGGCTTGATATTGGTTACCCGTACGGGAGTATCCACAAGGTCGATGCGCAAGCCGTCTGACAACGCCTTTACGGCAGCCTTGCTGGCACAGTATACACTACCGCCCGGATAGGCATAGTCGCCTGCAATGGAACCCATATTGATGACATGGCCGCGTCCGCGTTCCACCATTCCGGGAACCACCAGGCGGGTCATGGCAAGCAATGCCTTGATATTGGTATCAAGCACGATGTCCCATTCGTCCGGATTGCCTTCGTGTTCCTTGTCCACGCCGATTACCAGTCCGGCATTATTAATGAGGATATCTATCGCTTTCCATTCTTCGGGAAGCGAGTCGAGAGCCGCTTTCGCAGCCCCGCGGTCGCGAACGTCGAAAGGCAGCAGACAGACATCCGCATGGTATTCCGTTTCCAGTTCGCGCTTTACGGCAGTCAGTTTCTCTACATTCCGTCCGTTGAGAATCAGGCGGTAGCCATTCATGGCAAATTTACGCGCACAGCCCTCTCCTATACCCGAAGAAGCACCTGTGATGAGTACGATTTTCTTTTCCATTCTTATAAGGAATTTAATGTTACGGGGGCACAAAGTTATGACTTATTGCGAGTATCGGCAAATTACTTTAAACTTATAATCCGTTACCCGTAAAGTTTTCACAAAAAGTATGTACCTTTGCCCCAATTTTTACGTCCGCCCGCATGCCGGGCAGAGTTTTGTTTAACAGGTTTGGATAAAGTAAGAAATGCTTATGCAAAAGTCCGATTGCATCATCAGTGTAGAGCACGTATCGAAGTTCTTCGGAGACAAAGCCGTACTGAATGATGTGAATTTGTCTGTCCGCAAGGGCGAGTTTGTAACGATACTGGGACCGTCCGGTTGCGGAAAGACGACATTGCTGCGTCTGATTGCAGGCTTCCAGACAGCTTCGGAAGGAGTGATTACCATTGCAGGAGAAGACATCACGCAGACACCGCCCCACCGCCGCCCAGTGAATACGGTGTTCCAGAAGTACGCCCTGTTTCCCCACCTCAACGTATTCAACAACATTGCTTTCGGCCTCAAGCTGAAGAAGCTCCCCGCCGCCACTATCGAAAAGAAAGTGAAGCAGGCGCTCCGCATGGTGGGCATGACCGACTATGAAGACCACGACGTGGACTCCCTCTCCGGCGGACAGCAACAGCGCGTTGCCATAGCCCGTGCCATCGTCAACGAGCCCGAAGTGCTGCTCCTCGACGAGCCCCTTGCCGCCCTCGACCTGAAGATGCGCAAGGACATGCAGATGGAGCTCAAAGAGATGCACCAGAAGCTGGGCATCACCTTCGTATACGTCACCCACGACCAGGAAGAAGCCCTCACCCTGAGCGACACCATCGTCGTGATGAGCGAAGGCAGGATACAGCAAATCGGCACTCCGACAGACATCTACAACGAGCCTATCAACTCCTTCGTAGCCGACTTCATCGGCGAGAGCAACATACTGAACGGTGTCATGGTGCACGACCGGCTCGTCCGCTTCTGCGAACACGAGTTCGACTGCGTGGATACCGGTTTCGGCGACCGTACACAGGTGGACGTCGTAATCCGTCCGGAGGACATCTACATCTTCGAACCCTCGGATGCGGCGCAACTCACGGGAACCGTAACAAGCTCCATCTTCAAAGGCGTGCACTACGAAATGCTGGTACAGACCCGCGAGGGTTATGAGCTGATGGTGCAGGATTACCACTGCTTCGAGGCAGGCCGCGAAGTGGGTCTGCTGGTAAAACCTTTCGACATCCACGTAATGAAGAAAGAACGCACCTGCAACACTTTCGAGGGCAAACTCCTGGACGAAACGCACGTGGAATTCCTGGGTTGCAGCTTCGAATGCAGTCCGGTGCAAGGCATCGGTCTCGAAATGCCCGTAACAGTGGAAGTGGACTTCCAAAACGTTATCCTAGAGGATAACGAAGAAGACGGACGACTGACGGGCGAAGTGAAATTCATCCTCTACAAAGGAAACCATTATCACCTCACCGTGTTTACCGATTGGGACGAGGACATCTTCGTAGACACCAGCGATGTTTGGGACGACGGAGACCGCGTGGGCATACGGATAGCTCCCGAAAACATAAGGGTGATAAAACGATAAGGTATCTTACCGTCCATAATCTTAATATAATAAAGCAATACTTGATTAAATAGAGTAGCGCTTGATAAGATATAATAGAGTAATGTTTGATAAATTATCCCATTTCTTCCTGCGGCGACGCAACTGGACACTGCCCTACGCACTGTTCCTGCTGATATTTGCAATAGTGCCGCTACTGCTTATTGTGCTGTACGCCTTTACGGATGCCGACGGAGCTTTCACCTTTGCCAACTTCCGCAAGTTCATGATGCACCCGGAGGCAATGAACACCTTCATCTACTCCATCGGCATCGCTCTCATCACCACGCTGACCTGCCTGTTGTTGGGTTATCCGGCAGCATACATCCTCAGCCAGAAGCAGTTCAACACTTCGCAGACCATGGTGGTGCTGTTCATCCTGCCCATGTGGGTGAACATACTGATACGCACGCTCGCCACAGTGGCGCTGTTCGACTTTCTGAACCTGCCGCTGGGAGAAGGCGCACTCGTGTTCGGCATGGTTTACAACTTCCTGCCGTTCATGATATACCCCATCTACAACACTCTGCAGAAAATGGACCGCAGCCTCATAGAAGCCGCCCAAGACCTCGGAGCCAACCCCTTGCAGGTATTCGGCAAAGTAATCCTGCCCCTCTCCATGCCGGGCATCATGAGCGGCATCGTAATGGTGTTCATGCCCACGGTGAGCACCTTTGCCATAGCCGAACTGCTGACGATGAACAACATCAAGCTCTTCGGAACAACCGTGCAGGAGAACATATACAACGGAATGTGGAACTACGGTGCAGCCCTGTCGCTCATCATGCTATTGCTGATAGGCGTCACCATCCTTTTTACGAATGAAGAGGACGGCGCATCCAATGAAAGCGGAGGTGTGATATGATGACGCGTATTCTTGCCAAAGGCTATCTGTGGCTGCTGCTTGCGCTGCTGTACTCGCCTATCCTTATCATCATGGTATTCTCCTTCACCGAAGCCAAAGTGCTGGGCAACTGGACGGGGTTCTCCACCAAGCTGTACAGCTCCCTCTTCACGGGCGGCATGCACCACTCGCTGACGAGCGCCATCTGGAACACCTTTGCCATTGCCATGCTGGCAGCCACCGCCAGTACGGCGCTGGGCAGCATCGCGGCCATCGGTATCTTCAACCTGCGCACACGCACGCGCCGGGTGATGAACTTCGCCAATGCCATTCCGATGATGAATGCGGACATCATTACGGGCGTGTCGCTGTTCCTGCTGTTCGTCAGTTGCGGTATCTCGCAGGGATTCACAACCGTGGTACTGGCGCACATCACATTCTGCACCCCTTACGTAGTGCTGAGCGTAATGCCCCGCCTGAAGAAGATGAACCAGAACGTATACGAAGCCGCCCTCGACCTTGGCGCCACTCCCTTTCAGGCATTGCGCAAGGTAATTCTGCCGGAGATACTTCCGGGTATGATAAGCGGCTTCATCCTTGCCTTTACGCTCTCTATCGACGACTTCGCAGTAACCATATTCACCATTGGAAACGAAGGACTGGAAACGCTCTCCACCTACATCTACGCCGATGCGCGCAAAGGCGGACTGACACCGGAGCTGCGTCCTCTGTCCACCCTTATTTTCATTACGGTGCTGGTGCTGCTGATTGTCATCAACAAGCGTGCGGAACGTGCACGGAAGAATTAAGTCCGCCTGCGTCTCGCGAGCTAAGAGTATTCGTCCCGCAGCACGGAGAGATTCATCCCGTAAGCCGAAAAGCGAAAGCATAGTCAAGATAAACCTGCTGAATAAAAAATGAAAAGATTAACAGACATATTCCTTCTCCTTTGCCTCGTCCTCGCAGCCGTCTCGTGCAAGGATTCGGGCGAAGAGCGCAGCCACGTACTGAAAATCTACAACTGGGCCGACTACATCGACGAAGATGTACTGGCCGAATTTCCCGCCTGGTACAAACAGCAGACGGGCGAGGACATCCGCCTTATCTACCAGGTGTTCGACATCAACGAAATCATGCTCACCAAGATAGAGCGCGGCCACGAGGATTTCGACGTGGTATGCCCCTCGGAGTATATCATCGAGCGGATGCTGAAGAAAGACCTTCTCCTGCCCATCGACCGCAATTTCGGCAAGACCCCGGACTATCTGCCCAACATCTCCCCCTACATCCGCCGGGAACTGAACAAGACCAGCCAGCCGGGACGCACCACCACCGACTATGCCGTACCCTATATGTGGGGCACAGCCGGCATCCTCTACAACCGCAACTTCATCACCCCCGACGAAGCCGGCAGTTGGCACTGCCTCTGGAACTCCAAAAACAAAGGCAAAATCCTGATGAAAGACAGTTACCGCGATGCCTACGGAACCGCCATCATCTACGCCCATGCCCGCCAGCTTGCCGACAGCACCGTCACCGTGGAGCAACTGATGAACGATAACTCTCCCGAAGCCATAGCCCTTGCCGAGAAGTATCTGAAAGCCATGAAGCCCAACATCGCAGGCTGGGAAGCCGACTTCGGCAAGGAGATGATGACCAAGAACAAGACCTGGCTCAACCTCACCTGGAGCGGCGACGCCGTATGGGCCATCGAAGAAGCCCGTGCTGTGGGCGTAGACCTTGCCTACGAAGTGCCGCGCGAAGGCAGCAACATCTGGTACGACGGCTGGGTAATCCCCAAATATGCAGGCAATCCCAAAGCTGCCGCTTACTTCATCAACTACCTCTGCCGGCCCGACATCGCCCTGCGCAATATGGACGCCATAGGCTACGTCAGCGCCGTTGCCACCCCCGAAATCATGGAAGCCAAACAGGACACCGCCATCGCGACACGTTCCGACCTCAGCTATTTCTTCGGTGAAGGTGTGGGTGCGGACAGCCTGCAGATAAACCCCGTGCAATATCCCGACAGAAAAGTGGTGGAACGCTGCGCCATGATACGCGACTTCGGCAACCGCACCGAACTCGTACTCGAAATGTGGAGCCGTGTGAAAGGCGACAACCTCAACACGGGCATCGTACTGCTGATATTCTCCGTATTCGGAGTATTGTTCGTCTGGCTGGTATACGGCAAGATACGCAAATACCGGCAGAAACAACGCCGCCACCGAAGACGGAGAAGAAGATGATTAAAAAATCCCGCGTATAGGATTTTTAATTTATAATGCTTAATTTTGGCCTTCGATAAATTCAAAAGCACAACGCTGGGATTATAATTCATAAATCTTAAATCATAAATCTAAAAATGCTTACTCAAATTATCAACGGACGCATATTCACCCCGCAAGGCTGGCTGAATGAAGGTTCCGTCCTGATGCGCGACGGAAAAATACTCGAAGTGACCAACTGTGACCTCGCCCTCATCGGCGCACGCCTCATCGATGCCAAAGGCATGTATATCGTGCCCGGCTTCGTGTGTATGCACGCACATGGCGGTGGCGGCCACGACTTCACCGAATGTACCGAAGAAGCGTTTCGCAGCATCATCAATGCACACCTCGGTCATGGCGCTACGAGTTTCTACCCTACCATTTCCTCGTCTCCGTTCGAAAAGCTGCACCAGGCAGCCCAAGTGTGCGAAAAGCTTATGGCAGAGCCCGGAAGCCCCGTACTGGGATTGCACATTGAAGGTCCCTATCTCAACAAGAAAATGGCAGGCGAACAGTTTGCCGACCAGGTGAAGGAGATTGACGGACAGGAATACCGTGAGTTGGTGGAAAGCACCCGTTGCATCCGCCGCTGGGACGCCTCTCCCGAACTGCCCGGAGCACTGGAGTTTGCAAGCTACCTGCGCGAAAAAGGCATACTGGCAGCCGTATCGCATACCGAAGCCGAATACGACGGCATCCGTGCCGCCTACGAAGCCGGATTTACCCATGCCGCCCACTTCTACAACGCCATGCCCGGCTTCCACAAACGCCGCGAGTACAAGTACGAAGGCACTGTGGAAAGTGTCTACCTGACCGACGGCATGACCATCGAACTCATTGCCGACGGCATCCACCTGCCGTCCACCATCCTGAAACTGGCATACAAGCTGAAAGGTGTAGAGCACACCTGCCTCGTAACGGACGCCCTCTCCTGCGCCGCCACCGAAGGCAAGGAAATCAACGACCCGCGCTACATCATCGAAGACGGTGTGTGCAAGCTTGCCGACCGCTCCTCATTGGCAGGCAGTATCGCCACCATGGACGTGCTGGTGCGTACTATGGTCAAGGCGGGTATCCCGTTGGGCGACGCCCTGCGCATGGCTTCCGAAACCCCGGCACGCATCATGGGCGTGTACGACCGCAAAGGTTCCCTGCAAAAGGACAAGGACGCCGACATCCTCATCATGGACAAGGAACTGAACATACGCGCCGTGTGGCAGGCAGGAAAGCTGGTGCAGGAAAACTTCCTGAATTACAAGTAACGTATAAGACCGGCCGTTTTCTCTTTATTAAAAGGAAAATTCTCTAAAAAAACTGCAATGGTAAACTTTTTAATGCCAACAAATGTATTATATACATAAATTTGCATTAGTAAAACTTGAACCAATTAAAAAATAAAAGGTATGAAAAAGATGAAAATGACAGCATTCCTGCTGAGCGGTGCCATACTACTGGGTAGTTGCGGTACAATGAACAATACGACGAAAGGCGGCATTATCGGCGGTGGCTCGGGCGCTGCGGCAGGAGCTATTATCGGCGGACTGTTCGGCAAGGGTAAAGGCGCTGCTATCGGTGCGGCAGTAGGCGCAGCGGTAGGTACGGGCGCAGGTGTGGCTATCGGTCATAAGATGGATAAAAAGGCTGCCGAAGCCGCCAAGATTGAAGGCGCACAGGTGGAAATGGTGAAAGATGCCAATAATCTGGATGCCGTCAAGGTGACGTTCGACTCCGGTATTCTGTTTGCTTTCAACTCCTCTACGCTGAGCAACGATGCGAAAGCTTCCTTGCGCGACCTCGCCAAGATTCTGAAGGAAGACACAACTACGGACATCGCCATCATAGGCCATACGGACAAGGTCGGTACGTACGAAGCCAACATGAAGGTGTCCAAGAACCGTGCCTATGCCGTAGAGAATTATCTGCAGGATTGCGGCGTATCTCCCTCTCAGTTCAAGCAAGTGGAAGGTGTGGGCTACAATGAATACGACGAAAGCCTGTCGGCGAGCGAAAATCGCCGTGTGGTAATATTCATGTATGCCAGCGAGCAGATGATTAAGAATGCGGAAGCGGGAAAATAACAATCCGGTTTTCGGACATAAGAACAAAAGAACAAAAAAAACACTGAAGAATGCCGATAGTGATGCGGCATCACAGAATCTGTTCTTTTGTTCTTATGTCCGAAAAATTCCGTTATCTGAAAAACTCCGTAAACTCTCTTTGTGTCCCCTGCGGTGAAGCAAATTTCCAATCATCATTCCCATGAAATTCTCCAAACCCTTACGGATTATCCGCAATCTGTTGCTCTTCTTCTTTATATCCACTGCTGTAACGGTAGTGGTTTATAGTTTTATGCCGGTATATGTCACGCCGCTGATGGTTATCCGAAGCGTGCAACAGATATTTAAAGGAGAAAGCCCCGCATGGCATCACGAGTGGATACCGTTCAATGAAATCTCCCCTCACCTGCCTATGGCTGTCATTGCGTCGGAAGATAACCGGTTTGCCACACACAACGGCTTCGACTTCATCGAAATACGGAAAGCCATGAAAGAGAACGAAAAACGCAAACGGAAACGCGGTGCAAGCACCATCAGCCAGCAGACAGCGAAGAATGTATTTCTGTGGCCGCAATCCTCATGGCTCCGCAAGGGCTTTGAAGTTTACTTCACGTGGATGATAGAACTGTTCTGGTCCAAAAAGCGGATTATGACGGTCTACCTCAACTCCATAGAAATGGGCAAAGGCATTTACGGGGCGCAAGCCGCAGCCCGGTATAAATTCCATACCACCGCCGCCAAGCTCACTGCCGGACAATGCGCGCTGATTGCCGCCACTCTGCCCAACCCTCTACGCTTCGACTCTGCAAACCCCTCAAGTTATATCCGGAAAAGGCAGGGACAGATACTGCGGCTAATGAAACTTGTACCGAAATTTCCACCGGAAAAACCTTACGCATCTAAACAGAGAAAGAAATAAACGGCTTTTTCCTATGTCAGAAAAAGGAATATGCACTACATTTGCACAAAAGCACATAAATAATAGAATACATAAGGCAGAAAAATCTGCCAGACAAAAGAGATTACAGAGTCCGGAATATCCGGAACCATAAAAGAAAACTCCTCACGTTTACAACCCAAACGTGAGGAGTTTTCTCTTATATCCCCCGGCATTTTCAAAGAAACTCCAGGGAAACCGGGAGCAAATCCCCGGAGTTATAAAATCAATAGGCGTGTCCTTTTTCATCCTGCATCTCTGCGGCATCTATCTTCTTCCTGTCGATGCTGCGCCATGCGTAGAAAATGTAGGCAAGCACAAAAGGAACTAGGACAGACACGTAGGCCATTACCCGCAACGTAAACTGGCTGGAACAACTGTTTGCCAGCGTAAGCGAACTTTGCAGGTCGGCGGTAGAGGGATAATAGGCAGTATTGTTATAACCCGCCACCAGCAACAGCGCCAATACCGTGAGCACAGTGCCTGCGCCTGCAAACCATATCCCCTTGTCGAAAGACGGTTTCCACACCGTGCGGACAATTCCCCAAAGCACGGCAAGCACACCGATAAGGAATACGAGCAGCACCACGGGCATTTCGATAAAGTTTGTCAGATACTTATAGGGTTCCATAAATACCTCTCCGGTTTCCGGATTTACCGCGTAGCCTTCGGCAAGCAGCGTACGGATAACGAATGCAAGGAAGAACACCAGAAACAGCCCCGTATTGCCCCACAGTGCACGACGGCAACGTTTCACCAAATCCGCATCGCCGATATTGTTAATGAAGTAAAGCGCACCGAGAATACGCGCCAGGAAGAACACAGCCAGTCCCAACACTACATTCCACGGATTGAGCAACGCATCCAACCCGTGCCCCGCATTGGCCCAACTGCTGATAACCGGCATCACCGTATCGGCAATATTACCTTTGTTGATATAGAACTCCGAACCCGTGAAGAACGTTGCCACCGCACCGCCCAGCAGCACCGGCCCTACCACTCCGTTTATCACCAGAAAAGCGCGATACGTCGTCTTGCCCAACAGATTGCCCGCTTTCGACTGAAACTCGTAGCTTACAGCCTGCAACACGAAAGTAAACAAGATAATCATCCACAGCCAGTACGCACCGCCGAAGCTCGTACTGTAGAACAACGGGAACGATGCAAAGAACGCACCGCCGAACGTTACGAGCGTAGTAAACGTAAACTCCCACTTGCGCCCCGTAGAGTTTATTATCATCTTGCGCTGTTCTTCCGTCTTGCCCAGACAGAATATCAGCGAGTTACCACCCTGCACAAACAGCAGGAATACAAGGATGGCTCCCAACAGGGATACTATAAACCACCAATAATGTTGAAGAAATATATAGGTATTCATGTAATAAGTTATGAGTTATAAGTTATGATTGATGAGAAAGTTCTTTTTCCGGTCCTTTCCGTATGGCTTTCAGCATAATGCCTACTTCGGCAATCAGCATAACGGTGAACAGTACAAGGAAAATGAAGAATGTGGTCTGCACGGAGCCGACATCCAGTTTGGAAATGGCGGCACTTGTGGGCAACATATCCTGAATGGCCCACGGCTGACGTCCGCATTCGGCAACCACCCAACCTGCCTGCCCGGCAAGATAACCCAGCGGAATGGTCAGCATCGCCACCCAATGCATCCAGCGCATCTGCGACAAATCCTTCTTGTAGGCAAGGACGAGAACCACGATGAAGAAGAGGATGAAGTACCCGCCCAGCATCACCATGACACGGAACATATAGAAGGTGAGCGGCACGTTGGGAACCAGTTCGTTTACATCCTTGATATAACCGTAACCGAAATACGCCACATTCTCTTTCAACACTTTGGCAGCCACCTGCGCCTCGGCATCGTTGCCCGCAGCTTTGGCGGCACGATAAGCGGAGAAAGCCCCGATAGCCGTCTTTCCCTTTTCAATCTTCTCCTGAGCAGAGAGCGCGGTTGTACCGTCTTTCAAGGGATAACCGCCTTTCAGCAGGTCGTTGATGCCCGGTACGAAAGCCTTTGAATCGCGCTCGGCAAGCAATGAAAGGAACTTGGGAATCTCCATGCGGAAGAGGAAAGCATCCTTACCGTCGTCGGCCGTCTTCTTGTCGGGATTGAGAATGCCGAAAGCCACCAGTCCGGCTCCTTCCTGCCCCTGATAGTAACCCTCCATGGCAGCAAGCTTCATGGGTTGTTTCTGTGCCACCTGATAACCGGAACCGTCGCCCGTCCACGCAGAAAGCACAGCGGCACACAGTCCTACCCAGGCAGCTATCTTTATGCTTGCCAAAGCAAACTTCTTCTCACGGTTTTTCCACAGATACCAGCAACTCACACCTACCACGAACACCGCAGCCAGCACCCAGCCGGACAACACGCTGTGGAAGAACTTATTGACTGCCATCGGCGAAGTGGCCACCGCCCAGAAGTCAACCATCTCGTTACGGGCGGTATCGGGATTGAACTCCATACCTACCGGATTCTGCATCCAGGCATTCGCCACCAGAATCCACCAGGCGGAGATAGTAGCACCAAGTCCCGTAAGCCAGGTAGAAGCCAGGTGGAAACGTTTGCTTACCTTGTCCCAACCGAAGAACATCACAGCAATGAACGTGGCTTCCATAAAGAATGCCAGAATACCTTCGATAGCAAGCGGCGCACCGAAGATGTCGCCCACGAACCAACTGTAATTACTCCAGTTCGTACCGAATTCAAACTCCAGAATCAGTCCCGTTGCCACACCTATGGCAAAATTGATGCCGAAGAGTTTCATCCAGAACTTGGCAGTATGTTTCCAGAACTTGTCACCCGTACGGTAATACACCGTTTCCATGATGCCCATAATTACCGCCAATCCTAAAGTAAGCGGCACAAAAATCCAGTGATAGATAGCGGTCAAGGCAAATTGCGCTCTCGACCAATCAATCAGAGAAGTGTCAATGTTTTCAAGCATGAGAATAAATATTAAGTATGAAATTAAAGTATAAAATATAAAGTATAAGGTATAAATAAGGAAAAGGAATACCTCACTCCCCCCTTAATCGCTAATCACTAACCGCTTATCACTATCCCCTATCTTCCCGCCCGCATAATCAGTTCACTGCTGACGTAATCTTCCTTATCGCCTTCTCCGGCAGCTTCATTCAGATAGTTCGGAAAGAAGAAAAGACGAAGAATAAAAAACATGATAAACAATTTGATTGCAATTATCAGCCACAAGGTACGCCCCAATGTCATGCTTCGGAAGCCATCGACATAGAATTGCCAGATACTGGTAACAAGGTTCTTCATAAAATTCAAATTATAATCATTACAAATATAAAATACTTTTATATAAATAACAAATAAAAAACTGAAAAGTTATAGCCGGCTTGATTTTTGTCCGGTATTCTATAAAGAAGTTCTTTGGGAGGATATCCACTGTCTTTACGGGGTCAAAACTGAAATTCGCTTACTATTGGCTTCTATCAGCAAGTGTATTTTGACATCTCATAAAAACAGCAAAGCAAACTCTTAATTATCGGCAGGAAAAAGTAATCCGTCGGCACAATCCCGGCAATGGTCTATTGTTTTTGCTGTTTCAAGAGGCTGCGCATACTTTTGCAATGGTAAAACCATAGAAACAAGGTAATATGATAAATGTAAAAAGATTGACCGTAATATCGCTCTGTGCGGCAAGCACCTGTGTCGGCAATGCTATGCCGCAAACACAGGAAACCGCTATCGGTACGCAACAGCAGGACAGCACGCAGACGCTTCCCGCACAATGGAACCTGCAAGCCTGCATCGACTATGCTTTGCAGCAAAACATCACGATACGCAAGAACCGACTCAATGCCGAGAGCGCCGAAGTGGACGTAAAGACCGCCAGGGCAGCTCTCTTCCCCAGCCTCACGGCATCCGTAAGCCAACGTATCGTAAACCGGCCCAACAGCCAGACCAATACGATAATAGACGGCGACAACATCACCAGCAGCCAAAGCAAGACCAGCTACAACGGCAGCTATGGCATCGATGCCAACTGGACGCTTTACAACGGCAGCAAACGGCTGAATACCTTGAAACAGCAGCGGATGAACAACCGCATTGCCGAATTGGGCGTGGCGGAAAGCGAGAACACCATCGAAGAGAGCATCACGCAGATTTACGTGCAGATCCTCTATGCAGCCGAAGCCGTCAAGGTAAATGAAGCAACCCTCGACGTCAGCCGGGCGGAATGCGAACGGGCACGCGCCCTGCTTGCAGCGGGAAGCATCGCCAGGAGCGACCTCGCCCAACTGGAAGCGCAGGTCAGCACCGACAAATATCAATTGGTAACGGCACAAGCTACCCTGCAAGATTACAAACTGCAACTGAAACAACTCCTCGAACTGGACGGCGAAAAGGAAATGACGCTTTACATCCCCACACTCGGCGATGAGAATGTATTGTCGCCGCTGCCCTCAAAGACCGATGTCTACCGCTCCGCCCTCACCCTGCGTCCGGAAATCGAAGCAGGCCGGCTGAATGTCAAAGCCTCGGAACTCGACATCAATATTGCCCGCTCCGGTTACATCCCCACCATCAGCCTCAGTGCAGGCATAGGTAGCACGAACACCAACGGCAACGACTTCACCTTCGGCGAACAAATCAAGCAGAACTGGAACAACTCCTTGGGAGTAACCGTAAGCGTACCCATCTTCAACAACCGGCAGACCAAGAGCGCCGTACAGAAGGCCAAGATACAGAAGCAGAACAGCGAACTGGACTTGCTGGACAATCAGAAAAACCTGTACAAAACCATCGAAGGGCTATGGCTGGATGCCAACAGCGCACAGCAACGCTATGTTGCCGCCATAGAGAAGCTGCGCAGCACACAGACCAGCTACGACCTCATCCAAGAGCAATTCAACCTCGGCATGAAGAATACCGTGGAACTGCTGACCGAGAAAAACAACCTGCTCAACGCGCAACAGGAAACCCTGCAAGCCAAATACATGGCAATACTGAACACGCAACTGCTGAAATTCTACCAGGGAGAACAGATTACGCTTTGACCTATTCAATATAATAAACCCCATACGCAACTATCTCTTGCGGTATAGACCAACGCTACTTAAAACCCAATAATGATATACAGAATATGAACAAGAAAAAGATTATCCTTATCGCCGTAGCCGTTGTGGCGGTAGCCGGCATAAGCATCCGGCTTTTCGGCGGCTCCACGGCCAAGCATAAAGTGACCTACGAGACAGCCACCGTAATCAAAGGCGAGATATCGGAATCCATAACCGCCACCGGCACCATCGAACCGGTAACGGAAGTGGAAGTCGGCACGCAGGTAAGCGGCATCATCGACAAGATATATGCCGACTACAATTCCGTAGTTACCAAAGGCCAACTCATAGCCGAAATGGACCGTGTGACCCTGCAAAGCGAAGTAGCATCCCAACGCGCCGCCTACAACGGTGCGAAAGCCGAATACGAATATCAGCGGAAGAACTACGAACGCAACCGGGGACTGCACGAAAAGCAGCTTATCAGCGATACCGACTACGAACAGTCCGTCTACAATTACGAGAAAGCGAAAAGCAGCTACGAAAGCAGTCAGGCATCGCTGGCAAAGGCGGAGCGCAACCTGTCGTACGCCACCATCACTTCGCCCATCGACGGCGTGGTCATCAACCGTGCGGTAGAGGAAGGGCAAACGGTGGCATCCGGTTTCGAGCCCCCTACCCTGTTCACCATCGCCGCCGACCTGACGCAGATGCAGGTTGTGGCCGACGTGGATGAAGCCGACATAGGCGGTGTGAAAGACGGGCAGCGCGTGACGTTTAGCGTAGACGCCTATCCCAATGACACGTTTGAGGGCGTAGTAACGCAAATCCGCTTGGGAGAGGACAGCTCTACAAGTTCTGGCAGCAGCGGCACATCCGGTACGGTCGTCACCTACGAGGTTGTCATATCCGCTCCCAACCCCGACCTGAAACTGAAACCGCGCCTGACGGCCAACGTCACGATTTACACACTCGACCGCAAGAATGTGCTTTCCGTTCCGGCACGTGCGCTCCGCTTCACACCCGAAAAGCCGCTTATCGGCGAGAATGACATTGTGAAAGATTGCGAAAGCGAACACAAACTCTGGACACGCGAGGGCAATACATTCATCGCGCATCCGGTAACGGTAGGTATCTCCAACGGTGTGAATACGGAGATTGTAAGCGGCATCGATGAAGGTGCGACAGTAGTGACCGAAGCCACCATAGGGCGCATGCCGGGCGAAGGCCCAACAGCGGATATGCCGCAGGAACCAAACGGTGAGAAAAGCCCGTTCATGCCGGGCCCGCCGGGAAGCAAGAAGAAAAACAACAGCCGATGAAACAGCGTACAGAGACTGAGTATAAAAGTACAGTACAGAGTAAACCATACATCATTAATCATGAGCAAAACCGTAATTGAACTTCAAAACATAAAGCGGAACTTCCAGGTGGGAGACGAAACGGTGCATGCGCTGCGCGGCGTATCATTCTCTATCGGCGAGGGAGAGTTCGTCACCATCATGGGTACGTCCGGTTCGGGCAAATCAACGCTGTTGAACATACTCGGCTGCCTGGATACGCCCACCGTAGGAGAGTATCTGCTGGACGGCATCTCCGTACGCACCATGAGCAAATCCCAGCGTGCCGTACTCCGCAACCGTAAAATAGGCTTCGTGTTCCAAAACTATAACCTGCTGGCAAAAACCACAGCCGTGGAAAATGTGGAACTGCCGCTAATGTACAACTCGTCCGTATCGGCAGCCGAACGCCGGAAACGCGCCATTGAAGCGCTGAAAGCCGTAGGGCTGAGCGACCGGCTGGAACACAAGTCCAACCAGATGTCCGGCGGACAGATGCAACGCGTAGCCATCGCCCGTGCATTGGTAAACAACCCTGCCGTAATCCTGGCGGACGAAGCCACCGGTAATCTGGATACCCGTACCTCATTCGAAATTCTGGTGCTCTTCCAGAAGCTGCATGCCGAAGGACGCACCATCATTTTCGTAACGCACAATCCGGAAATAGCCCAATACAGCAGCCGCAACATCGTATTGCGCGACGGCCAGGTGAAGGACGACAAGCCCAACCGAAACATTCTGAATGCCGCCGAAACACTGGCAGCACTGCCCAAGCAGGAGGATGACTGACGCAGTACGTAAATTACTTTATCGCAGGATGAAAAAAGAAAAACAATATCATAAAACAACAAATCAATGAATGGAACCAACCTTTTCAAAATAGCCTTCCGGGCACTTGCCAACAATAAACTGCGTGCCTTCCTCACGATGTTGGGCATCATCATCGGCGTGGCGTCCGTCATCACGATGCTCGCCATCGGACAAGGTTCAAAAAAGAGCATTCAGGCGCAAATCTCCGAAATGGGTTCGAATATGATAATGATTCATCCGGGAGCGGATATGCGCGGCGGCGTCCGCCAAGACCCCAGCGCCATGCAGACGCTGAAGCTCACCGACTACGAGGCATTGCGCAACGAGACGAACTTCCTGGCTGCCGTCAGCCCCAACGTATCCTCATCGGGACAGCTCATTGCTGGCAATAACAACTACCCCTCGTCCGTAAGCGGCGTAGGCATGGACTATCTTGAAATCCACCAGCTTACGGTGGAGAACGGCACGATGTTTACGGAAACCGACATACAGACTTCCGCCAAAGTATGTGTCATCGGCAAGACGATACAGGATAATCTTTTCCCCAACGGAGAAGACCCCGTAGGACGCATTATCCGCTTCAACCAAGTGCCTTTCCGCGTGACGGGCGTACTGAAAGCCAAAGGATACAACAGTATGGGCATGGACCAGGACGACGTTGTACTTGCCCCCTACACCACCGTAATGAAACGCCTGCTGGCACAGACCTATCTGCAAGGTATCTTCGCATCCGCACTCACCGAGGACATGACGGACAACGCCACCGAAGAAATCACCGGAATTCTGCGCCGGAACCATAAACTGAAGGACAGCGACGACGATGATTTCACCATACGCAGCCAGCAGGAGCTCAGCTCGATGCTGAACACCACCACCGACCTGATGACCACTCTCCTCGCCTGCATCGCCGGCATATCGCTGGTGGTAGGCGGCATCGGCATCATGAACATCATGTATGTATCCGTAACGGAGCGCACCCGCGAAATCGGTCTGCGCATGAGTGTGGGTGCCAGAGGAGTGGACATCCTGTCGCAATTCCTCATCGAGGCCATCCTCATCAGCATCACCGGCGGCCTCATCGGCGTCATCATCGGCTGCGGCGCAAGCTGGATTGTGAAGAGCGCAGCCCATTGGCCTATTTATATACAGGCATGGAGCGTATTCCTCAGCTTTGCCGTCTGTACGGTGACAGGAGTGTTCTTCGGATGGTATCCTGCAAAGAAAGCAGCAGACTTAGACCCGATAGAAGCAATACGATACGAGTGATAATCGCTTATCGCTAAAAAAAACTATCTTTGCATTTGTATGAAACAAATTCTCTACTCACGGTCGCGCATCATCGAAGCCCTGATTCATATCATCGGCTGGGGAATTGTATTTGCTTTTCCTTTCGTGATGATGACACGCAGCGGTTTCACCATTACATGGATGGAATACCTGCGTCATGGCAGCATTGTTCCGCTATCTTTTCTTATCGTATTCTACTGCAATTACTGCTTCCTCATTCCCCGTTATCTGTTCGAGGGGCGCATACGGCAGTATCTCCTGCTGAACATACTGCTGATAGCTTGCGTTACAGCCGGTGTACACTTTTGGCAGGAGTACGCATTCCACACCTACGCAAAAGCCGACGGTGAGGGCCAAAGGCACATCGGTCCGCCGAAGTGGATATTCATCATGCGCGATTTCTTTTCCATGATACTTACCGTAGGGTTGAGTGCGGCCATTCGCCTCAGCGGACGTTGGGTGCAGGTGGAAGCCGCCCGCCGCGAAGCCGAAAAAAGTCGCACGGAAGCCGAATTAAAGAATCTCCGCAACCAGCTCAACCCGCATTTCCTGCTCAACACGCTGAACAATATCTACGCACTCATTGCCTTTGATACGGATAAGGCACAAACAGCCGTACAGGAACTGAGCCGTTTATTGCGCCATGTCCTTTATGACAATCAGCAGAACTTCGTAACTTTAGGCAAGGAAATGGATTTCATCAAGAACTACATCGCCTTGATGCGCATCCGTCTCTCATCCAACGTCACTGTTGAAACGCGTTTCGATATTCGTCCCGACAGCCCTACGGAGATTGCCCCGCTGATATTCATCTCCCTCATAGAGAATGCTTTCAAACATGGCATCTCTCCCACCGAGCCCAGCCATATCCGTATATATTTCAGCGAGAACGTGCATGAAGTACGTTGCGAAATCACCAACAGCTACCACCCCAAGAGCGAAGCCGACAAAAGCGGCAGCGGCATCGGACTGGAACAAGTAGGCAAGCGTCTGGAACTGACCTATCCCGGCCGGTACGAATGGAAGCACGGCATAAGTGAGGACGGAAAAGAATATAAATCGGTTTTAACAATCAATTACTGACAACATGAATCTGAAGTGCGCAATCGTAGATGACGAACCGCTGGCCCTGAACCTTTTGGAGAGCTATGTCAACAAAACCCCGTTTCTGGAGCTTGCCGGCAAATACTCCAGTGCAGTGCAAGCGATGAGCGACTTGCCGGACAAACGTGTCGACCTTCTTTTTCTTGATATCCAAATGCCCGAACTCAACGGCCTGGAATTCTCCAGAATGGTAGATACACATACCCGTATCGTTTTTACCACCGCTTTCGACCAATATGCCATAGACGGGTATAGGGTCAACGCCCTCGATTATCTGCTGAAACCCATCTCGTATGCAGACTTTCTGCAAGCCGCCAATAAAGCAGTGAAGTGGTTCGAACTGCTGCAACAGCCCCAAGAGGAAATTGAAAGCATCTTCGTAAAAAGTGATTACAAACTGATACAAGTGGAGCTCAAAAATATTCTTTACATCGAAGGCTTGAAAGATTATATCAAAATCTATGAGGAGAACTCTCCCAAACCCATTCTCTCGCTCATGAGCATGAAGTCCATAGAAGAACTTCTGCCTGCTTCACGCTTCATACGCGTGCATCGTTCCTATATCGTCCAAAAAGACAAAATACGTATCATCGACCGTGGACGTATTGTCTTTGGCAAGAACTATATCCCCGTCAGTGACAGTTATAAACAAATATTCCAAGATTTTCTTAATAAAAGGAGTTAAAAATACCCTTATAGGTTTATATTTTATTGAAATCGGGCTATTTCTAATAATATCCTATTGCATATTAAAAGATGTTTTTTTACCTTTGCCGCGAACAGATAGGAGTTGTGAAACTCCCCCAATAGAATAGTTTAGTTAAGTCTAGTTTAGTTTTTGTGTAAAGCACTTCCTCCGTAAGCGAACGTTGGAAGTGCTTTTATTATAGACCTATTAAATACTAATTTTATGAATATCAACTTCTTCCGATTAATCGTCTGTCCATTTGATAACTTGAATTACAAGACGTCCTATCCACACTTGCAGCTGATGCTCTATCACCCCATATAGCTGGGCTGTACTCCGAACCAATACCACAGCCAAAGCATAATTCCACCCAACCAGACGAAAGCCACATCAATATAATATAACCTCAATATCCTACTGATCAACACACCCAAAAGTTCGCCACAAAGTACATAAGCAGCAACCATGGTAACCATTTGTTCGTTAGCTATTTTTATTAAAACCAAAGTTCCTATAACAGGAATAAGAGATGTGCAATCTATAATGAATTGTTGTCTGTCGCTCATATAAACAATGTTTGTAATTGAAGTACAAATATAAACATTATTTACATAAAATCGTCCTATAGAACGGAAACACATAACGAAACTGAGAAGAATTATCATTACAATTATAAAAAAAGAAGAAAAAAAGATATTTTTAGCGGTCAACGTATCCGTATTTCAACCCTTTCGCTCTTTCATTGTTATAATAATAAACAGTAATTATATGAATTCCCAATTCTCGGACATACGAAAAGAATATAAAAAAGGCAAGCTCACCCGGAATACTATCTCAGAGAATCCCTTCGAGCAATTCGCCCGCTGGCTCAACGACGCCCTGCATTGCGGAGAGAACGAACCGACCGCCATGATTGTAGCCACCGTCTCACCGGACGGACGGCCCTCTACCCGCACCGTACTGCTGAAAGGCGTGGAAAATGGTAAACTCATCTTCTTCACCAACTACGAAAGCCGTAAGGGACGGCAACTCACAGCCAATCCCTACATCTCCCTCTCTTTCGTTTGGCATAAGCTGGAAAGACAAGTACATATCGAAGGAAAAGCGGAGAAATGCACTCCTCAAGAATCGGACGCTTACTTCTCCACCCGACCCTACAAAAGCCGGATCGGCGCAAGAATATCCCCCCAAAGTCACGTCATCAGCAGCCGGATGGAAATAATCCGCGCTTTTGTAAAGGAAGCTGCCAGGCTGACCGGACAGACCGTACCACGTCCCGACAACTGGGGCGGTTTTGCCGTCACCCCCACCCGCTTCGAATTCTGGCAGGGACGGGAAAGCAGGCTGCACGACCGTTTCGAATATACTCTCCACGAAGAAAAGTCCGTTTCCGGCCTATCGTATCCAAACTCCGAAAAATGGGAGATAAACCGCCTTGCACCCTAAATCGGACTGTCAAAGTATTATATCCTATGAATAAAGTTTAAAATGAGAAACAAAGTCATAATACTGCTGTTAGAGGGGAAAACTTTAATAGAAAATAATTATGAATTACGGAATCAGTGTTCTCTTTCGCACCATCCCTCTGCTGATGGCCCTGTTTTGTTTTGGTTACGGAGCTTTTGTACTTGATATGGGAACGGACCCGGCAAAAAACGTTGCCGGTCCGGTAGTAATGTCATTAGGAATGATTTGCATTGCCTTGTTTGCAACAGCGGCTACCATTATCCGGCAGATTATTCACACATACAATACGGTTGTCCTGTACGCTCTGCCCGTGCTTGGCTATCTGGCTGCCCTACTGACTTTCATCTGCGGCTGGGAATATATCAGCGAAGCTGCCACCGCCAGTCATTTCGTAGCCGGACATGTAATCTGCGGCGTAGCTTTCATCACTGCCTGCGTGGCAACGACCGCCACTTCTTCCACCCGGTTCACCCTTATACCTGCCAATTCCCAAACGACGGAAAACGATGTGCCCCCACAAGCCTTTAACGGCACACAAGGTAAGCTTCTTATAGTTGTTGCGGCATTGCTGGCACTTGCCACATGGATATGGACATTCCAGCTGCTTGCAAAAAGCGATGTGCACAACGCCTATTATGTGGCAGGACATGTCATGGCAGGAATAGCCTGCATCTGTACAAGCCTCGTGGCATTGGTGGCAACTATCGTACGCCAAATACGTAACAGTTACTCGCATGCAGAACGTAAATGGTGGCCTGTAATGGTACTTGCCATGGGAACACTCAGCATCCTTTGGGGGCTACTGATACTGAAAAACCCGAACCCTGCCGAATCTTCCATAGGGTATATAATGATAGGCCTGGGATTGGTTTGCTACAGCATTTCAAGCAAAGTCATACTCCTGGCAGCAATATGGCGCAACACTTTCAAACTGGCAAACCGAATTCCCTTGATACCCGTATTTACCGCACTACTCTGTCTGTTCCTGTCTGCTTTCCTTTTTGAAATGGCAAGCATACACGAAGTCTACTTTGTACCGGCACGTGTACTGGCAGGATTGGGCGGTATCTGCTTCACACTCTTCTCCATCGTAAGCATACTGGAAAGCGGAACCTCAAAAGGGTAACCGCTTATCCGTCAATTTCTATGTCGGTAAAGATGTCCACATCCGCGGCATGATGCGCCACGTAGGCAGCCGGACCGGTATCGCCCGATTTCAGAATGTCATAAACAACTTCCGTCTTGTTCTTGCCCGTTATCAAGAATATAAGTTTTCTGGCACTGAACAGCAGACATCCCGTCATGGCAATACGCGGCTGCCCGTTATAAGGATTTATACTCTTTTCATACGGATGAAAAGAAGAGAGCAGATACTCCTGACCGGGGAAAATGGAAGAAGTATGTCCGTCATCACCTGCTCCCAACAGCACTATGTCAAAAGTAGGGAACCCCCGGCGCAAAGGAACCGTACCGGAAACCAAATCCGAATAACGTTTTGCCTCTTGCGCCGGACTACGGCAATCACCATGAATGGGGTATACATATTCATCGGGCATGCCTACCTCTTGCAACAGCAAACGCAGCATAGTACCGTAATTACTGTCCGAGTCGCTGACGGATACACACCGTTCGTCCACCCAGAAAATCCGCATCCGCATCCAAGGAGTCTCTTCTCTGAACTCATGCGCCCAAATGTCGAACATAAGGGAAGGAGTCGTTCCTCCGCTGAAAGCAAGGTAAAAAATCCGCTCCGGCTCCCGGTTCATCATATCGATTATATACCGGATAAGAGCACGTGCAGTCGAGGTTGCAGCAGGATATACATAACTTTTCATAATTCACAATATTCATCAGTATTCGTCAAATTCTTACACGGGTTAGTCCATTCGGCCCCATGTTCGCGCATCATAGCTTCACTTTCCAAAGGTCCCCACGTTCCCACGGGATAACCGTAAAGCGGTGCATCCGGATGTTCCTGCCAATACTTCAGCACAGGATTGAAAAAACGCCATGACGCATCCACGGCATCGCTACGGGTAAAGAGTGTCTGGTCTCCCTGTATACAGTCTTCAATCAGGCGGGCATACGCGTCTCCGGCGGGCAGACCGCCCAAATCGGAATAACTGAAGTCCATCATCACCTGTTTCACATCAAACCCCGGTCCCGGAACTTTCATTCCGAACTTCAGCACAATACCCTCATTGGGCTGCAAACGCAGAATCAGTTTGTTGGCACGCGGGCAGTGGCCGCCTTCACAACGGAACATCTGATGAGGTGTCTCGCGGAAGTGTACCACGATTTCAGTCACCTTGGTCGGCATCTGTTTTCCGGTACGTATATAGAAAGGAACGCCGTTCCACCGCCAGTTGTCAATGCCTATTTTCATGGCAATATAAGTTTCGGTACGGGAATCGGAAGCTACGTTCTTCTCTTCACGATAACCGGGCTTGGTCGCAGACGCGGTATATTGCCCACGGACAATGTGCTCGTTCAGGTCTTCTTCTGTCAAGGGAGAGAGAGATTCATATACTTTTACCACCTCGTTGCGGAAATTATCGGCATTGAAAACTGCCGGCGGTTCCATCGCGGTAAGCGCTACCAACTGAATGAGGTGATTCTGTACCATATCACGCAATGCTCCGGTTCCTTCATAAAACCCTCCACGCTGTTCGATACCCAAATTCTCTACTGCGGTAATCTCTACATAGTCAATGTAATTACGGTTCCAAAGCGGCTCGAAGATGCCATTGGCAAAACGAAAAGCCAGAATGTTCTGCGCAGTCTCTTTACCCAGGAAATGGTCTATACGGTAAATCTGATGCTCCTCGAATACGGAAGCATAGATACGGTTCAGTTCACGGGCAGATTCCAAATCATAACCGAAAGGCTTCTCGACGATGATACGCGTATGAGGACGGTTCAGGCGGGCAGTCTTAAGATGAAGAGGAATCACACCATACAGCGACGGCGGTGTTGCCAGATAGTACAACATGCCATCCGGCTCCTGCTCACCCGTCAGTTCCCGGAGACGGGCATCCAGATTTCCATAATCGGCAGCCTCGGCCGGATTAAGCGAAAGATAGTACAGATGATTGCAAAAATCAGTCATACGTCCGCCGGCATGTTCTTCCGAAGCCACAAAACGTTCCATTTCCGTCCGTATATAAGCACGGTAGGTATCATCCCGGTATCCGGTACGTCCGATGCCTAAAACAGCAAAACCTTCCGGCAGGCGGTTATCCTTGTACAGATTATATAATGCCGGTATTAACTTGCGCTTCGTCAGGTCACCGGAAGCGCCGAAAATTATCATCACAAATTTACTCATAGCTTTATGTTTGTAGGGGAATTTCAGTAATCTTCACACTAAAGAAAGACTACACGTTATAGGTTCCCGACTTCGTTTCTCCGCCGTGTCCTGTCCAGTTTTCATGGAAGAACTGCCCACGCAGTCCGTCCACACGCTCAAAGGTGTGCGCTCCGAAATAATCGCGCTGTGCCTGAATCATATTCGCCGGTAAGTTGGCGGAGACGAGTGAATAAAAATAATTCAATGCCGATGAAAATGCAGGAACCGGAAGTTCCTCTTTCATAGCCTGTGCCACCAGATGTTTCCAGCCGGAGAGCAGTTGTTTCATCTCATTGCTGAAATAAGGAGTAAGAAGAAGATGCTGCGGTTTCTCACTCCGCTCGAAAGCGGCTGCAATATCATTGAGGAAGATACTGCGGATGATGCAACCGCCACGCCACATACGGGCAATGGAAGCCAGGTCGAGGTTCCATCCGAAAGAGTCCGAAGCACGTTGCAATACAGCAAAGCCTTGAGCATAAGACACCAGTTTGGATGCATAAAGCGCCGAATAAATATCTCCTACCATTTCGGATTTGTTGTATACCACCTCCGTGCGCCGGCAGGTAAAATGCCCGGCAGCCGACTTCCGCAGTTCTTTCTGAGCCGACAAGCTGCGTTCAAAAACAGCCGTGGCAATCAGCCCCAACGGCATACCAAGCTCCATAGCATTGATTACCGACCATTTGCCCGTACCTTTTTGTCCGGCTGTATCCAGTATTTTATCTATCAGATAACCGCCCGACTTATCTTTATGCTGCAAGATATTAGCAGTAATTTCAATAAGATAGCTACGCAATTTGCCCTCATTCCATTGCGAAAAGACCGAAGACATTTCTCCGTTATCCAGCTTCAGCAGGTTCTTCATCACCCAATAGGCTTCGGAAATAAGCTGCATATCGCCATATTCGATGCCATTATGAATCATCTTGACAAAATGTCCCGAACCGGCCGGTCCCACCCACTGGCAGCAAGGCGTGCCGTCGGATGCTTTGGCAGCAATACTCTGCAAAACAGGCTTCACTTCTTCCCAGGCGCTTACCGAACCGCCCGGCATGATAGAAGCTCCATTCAATGCACCCTCTTCACCGCCGGAAACACCTGCTCCCACAAAACGGAAGCCTCTCGCTTCGGCCAATGCCACACGGCGATTGGTATCTTCATAGTTGGAATTGCCGCCGTCTATCAATATATCTCCCGGAGAGAGCAACGGGAAAAGCTGCTCCATCAGTTCGTCTACCGCACTACCGGCACGAACCATCATCATTATCTTGCGCGGAACGGCTACAGACTCCACAAAATGAGCTATATCCGTATATCCTTCAATACTTTTACCCTGTGCGCGTCCGTTTATAAAACGTTCTACCACACCTTCTTCAATCCCCGGAACCGTACGGTTATAAACCGAAACCCGCCAGCCCTTGTCCGCCATATTCAATGCAAGATTCTCGCCCATCACGGCCAGCCCTATCAGTCCAATGTCTGTTTTATTTAAATTCTCCATATACTTGTATAATTTATCTTTGTTATTAAAACAAAAAATAACGTCTGTTTGTTCGTATCAAATTTGAAATTAATTCATTTTTTTCATAAAGGATTGACACAGAAAAACGATGTCATATCTGCTTCCCGGCAATCATCCGGACGCTACTCTCGGTATAAAGCAAAAATAATCTCAAAATCATTTACCGCATTGGCTTTGTTGTCTCACAATAAATTACGATTTTTGCAGGACGAAATATGCAACAATCAAAAAAAGTATAATACCAGAAACAATGAAAAAAGCTCTAATCTCCGGAATAACCGGACAGGACGGTTCGTTCCTCGCAGAATTCCTGTTGCAAAAAGGATATGAAGTACACGGCATATTGCGCCGCTCATCTTCGTTCAATACCGGACGCATCGAGCACTTGTATTTCGATGAGTGGGTGCGCGACATGAAGCAGAAGCGAACTATCAACCTGCATTATGGAGATATGACGGACAGCAGTTCGCTGATACGCATTATCCAGCAAGTGCAGCCGGACGAGATATACAACCTTGCTGCACAGAGCCACGTAAAGGTCTCGTTCGATGTACCCGAATATACCGCCGAAACAGATGCTATAGGTACGCTGCGCATGCTCGAAGCTGTACGCATTCTCGGTCTGGAAAAGAAAACCAGGATATATCAGGCATCTACCTCGGAACTGTTCGGCAAGGTGCAGGAAGTGCCGCAGAAGGAGACTACCCCTTTCTACCCGCGCAGTCCCTACGGCGTAGCCAAGCAATACGGTTTCTGGATTACAAAGAACTACCGCGAAAGTTACGGAATGTTCGCCGTAAACGGCATTCTCTTCAACCACGAAAGCGAGCGCCGCGGCGAAACCTTCGTTACCCGCAAGATTACGCTGGCTGCCGCCCGCATTGCACAAGGATTCCAGGACAAACTGTATTTGGGCAATCTGGATGCACGCCGCGACTGGGGATATGCCAAAGACTATGTGGAATGTATGTGGCTTATCCTGCAACACGATACGCCGGAAGACTTTGTGATTGCTACCGGAGAGATGCACACCGTACGCGAATTTGCCACACTTGCCTTTAAGGAAACCGGCATAGAACTGCGCTGGGAAGGCGAAGGCGTGAACGAGAAGGGTATTGACAGCCAAACTGGTAAGGTACTGGTAGAGGTGGATCCCAAATATTTCCGTCCTTCCGAAGTGGAACAGTTGCTGGGAGACCCTACCAAAGCCAAAACGTTACTGGGCTGGAATCCGCAGCAGACAAGCTTTGAGGAGTTGGTACACATCATGGCGGAACATGACATGAAGTTTGTACGGAAACTGCATTTGAGAAGCAAAGAAGACTGAAACAGATAATTTAATTTTTCAGACAGAAGAACAAAAGAACATATATATATGAGAAAATAAAAAAGAGTATAAACCGAATATGTTCTTTTGTTCTTCTGTCTGAAACCAATCCATTTTATAACAATGTTACACAAGAACGCAAAAATATACATCGCAGGGCATCGCGGACTGGTAGGCTCTGCTATCTGGAAAAACCTGCAGGAGAAAGGCTATACCAATCTCGTGGGCAGAACCCACAAAGAACTCGACCTGCTGGACGGTGTTGCCGTCCGCCGTTTCTTCGATGAGGAACAGCCGGAATACGTATTCCTTGCCGCTGCTTTCGTGGGCGGTATCATGGCAAACAGCATCTACCGTGCCGATTTCATCTACAAGAATCTCCAGATACAGCAGAATGTCATTGGCGAAAGTTTCCGCCACAATGTCAAGAAACTGCTCTTTCTGGGCAGCACCTGTATCTATCCGCGTGATGCCGAACAGCCGATGAAAGAAGACGTACTCCTCACCTCACCCCTGGAGTACACCAACGAACCGTACGCCATTGCCAAGATTGCCGGACTGAAAATGTGCGAGAGCTTCAACCTCCAATACGGCACGAACTACATTGCCGTCATGCCCACCAACCTCTACGGGCCCAACGACAACTTCGACCTGGAACGCAGCCACGTACTTCCTGCCATGATTCGCAAGATACACCTGGCCCACTGCCTGCAACAAGGCGACTGGGATGCCGTGCGCCGCGACATGAACCTGCGTCCGGTAGAAGGCATCAACGGCAGCAACAGCAACGGAGAGATACTGGACATACTTGCCAAGTACGGCATCAGCGAAGAAGAAGTCCGGCTTTGGGGTACGGGAACGCCGCTGCGCGAATTCCTCTGGAGCGAGGAAATGGCGGATGCCAGCGTATTCGTCATGGAGCACGTAGACTTCAAAGACACCTGTAAGCCCGGAGACAAGGACATCCGCAACTGCCACATCAACATCGGCACAGGTAAGGAAATCACTATCCGCCGGCTTGCCGAACTGATTGTCAGCGTTGTGGATTATCGCGGAAAGCTGACTTTCGACACTTCCAAACCCGATGGGACCATGCGCAAGCTCACCGACCCGAGTAAGCTGCACGCACTGGGCTGGCATCATAAAATAGACATCGAAGAAGGTGTAGAGCGGATGTACCGCTGGTACCTGGATAACAATAAATAGGCTCAAAGGGGGAATTTGCATAAAATGCTTTTTCCCCCTAAAAGTTTGCATTCTCTACATAAACCCTTATATTTGCACAATTTTCAACTAAATGTGCAATATATAATGGAACAAAGTTTTATCGCCTATATAGAGAATAGTATAAAGGAAAACTGGGATCTGGATGCCCTGACCGATTATAAGGGAGCCACCCTGCAATACAAGGATGTAGCCCGCAAAATAGAAAAACTGCATATCATTTTTGAAGCGAGCGGCATTAAGAAAGGTGATAAAATCGCCGTCTGCGGACGTAACAGTTCGCACTGGGGAGTCACTTTCCTAGCTACCCTGACGTATGGTGCGGTCATCGTGCCCATTCTTCACGAGTTCAAGGCGGACAATGTGCATAACATCGTCAACCACTCCGAAGCCAAGCTTCTTTTTGTCGGCGACCAGGTGTGGGAAAACCTCAACGAAAGCGCCATGCCGTTGCTGGAAGGTATCTTCATGATGACGGACTTCACCCTGCTGGTATCGCGCAACGAACGGGTTACTTACGCCCGCGAGCACCTCAATGAGATGTTCGGCAAGAAATTCCCCAAGAACTTCCGTAAGGAACACATCGACTATCACAAAGACCAGCCCGAAGAACTGGCGGTCATCAACTATACTTCCGGTACCACCAGTTACTCGAAAGGCGTAATGCTCCCCTATCGCAGTCTGTGGTCCAACACCCGATTCGCTTTCGAAGTACTGCCGCTGAAAGCCGGCGACAAACTGGTATGCATGCTGCCGATGGCGCATATGTACGGATTGGCATTCGAATTCCTGTACGAGTTCTCCGTAGGTTGCCACATCTACTACCTCACCCGCATGCCAAGCCCGAAGATTATCTTCCAGGCATTTGCCGACATAAAGCCGAACCTCATCGTAGCCGTACCGCTCATTATCGAGAAGATTATCAAGAAGAGTGTATTGCCCAAGCTGGAAACGCCTACCATGAAACTGTTGCTGAAAGTGCCTATCATCAACGACAAGATAAAAGCCACCGTACGCGAGCAAATGGTACAGGCATTCGGCGGCAATTTTGCCACAGTCATTGTCGGCGGTGCGGCATTCAACCAGGAAGTGGAACAGTTCCTGCGCATGATAGACTTCCCCTATACCGTGGGTTATGGTATGACGGAATGCGGCCCTATCATCTGCTACGAAGACTGGACGCGCTTCAAACCCGGTTCCTGCGGAAAAGCCGCTCCGCGCATGGAAGTGAAGATTCTCTCTCCCGACCCGGAGAATATCCCCGGCGAGATTGTCTGCCGCGGCCCCAACGTCATGCTGGGCTACTACAAGAATGAAGAGGCTACCGCCGAAGTTGTGGACAAAGACGGCTGGCTGCACACCGGCGACCTTGCCCTGATGGACGCCGAAGGCAATGTCACCATCAAAGGACGCAGCAAGAATATGCTCCTCGGTCCAAACGGACAGAACATCTACCCCGAAGAAATAGAAGACAAGCTGAACAACCTGCCGTACGTAGCTGAAAGCATCATCGTACAACAGAACGAAAAGCTCGTGGGACTGGTATATCCCGACTTTGACGATGCCTTTGCCCACGGCCTCAACAACGACGATATAGAACGCGTCATGGAAGAGAATCGTGTGGCTCTAAATGCAGAACTGCCCGCCTACAGCCAGATTTCCAAAATGAAGATATATCCCGAAGAATTTGAAAAGACACCCAAAAAATCCATCAAACGCTTCCTGTATCAAGAAGCAAAAGGATGATGAAATAGTAATTAGCGGTTAGTGATTAGCGATTAGTAGGCTGTGCAGTATATTGCGCTAATTATTTACCGCTATTTTTAATGTTAATCCCTAACCACTAATCACTAACCACTAACCACTAACCTCTCTTTTCCCGATGAAAAACGAATTGTTATTATCTGCTGCGCTGCTCCCGTTATGTGGAATGGCAGGAGAAGTACACACAAGGCCGTCAAATGAAACGGCACCTGTTACGGACAAGCGTCCGAACATTATTTTATTTTTAGTAGATGATATGGGTTGGCAGGACACATCCCTGCCTTTCTGGACACAACGCACCCGCTACAACGACACGTACCATACACCCAATATAGAGCGTCTGGCAAAGCAGGGCAAGATGTTCACGCAAGCCTATGCCTGTAGCATCAGTTCGCCTACACGCGTCAGTCTTTTTACGGGTATGAACGCTGCGCGTCACCGGGTGACAAGCTGGACGTTACGCAAGAATACCACCCACGAACAGCCGGACTCCGTTATGATATACCCCGAATGGAATGTCAACGGTATCTGTCAGGAACCGGGTGTGGAACGCACCACGCAAGTCACTTCGCTGGCACAAGTGCTCAAGGACAACGGTTACCACACCATCCATTGCGGCAAAGCCCACTTCGGAGCCAATGACACGCCCGGAGCCGATCCGCTGAAAATGGGTTTTGACGTGAACATAGCCGGCCATGCGGCAGGCTCTCCCGCCAGCTACTACGGCATGCAGAACTTCGGAAACAAACCCGGCGGAAAAAGCCCGCTGGCTGCCGTACCCGGACTAGAGAAATATCACGGCAAAGACATATTCCTCTCCGAAGCCCTTACCATAGAAGCCGAGAAAGCTTTGGACAACGCCCGGAAAACGGACAAGCCTTTCTTCCTCTACATGGCCCATTATGCCATCCATACGCCTATCCAGCCCGACATGCGTTTCTACCAAAAATATCTGGACAAAGGACTTCCCCCGGTAGAAGCAGCGTATGCCACCCTGATTGAAGGCATGGACAAAAGCCTCGGCGACCTGATGGACTATCTGGACAAAAACAACCTCACCGACAACACTGTACTGCTCTTCATGTCCGATAATGGCGGACTGGCTGCACATACCCGTGCAGGAGAGCTGCACAGGCAGAACTATCCGCTCAACAGCGGAAAAGGTTCCGCCTACGAAGGCGGGGTGCGCGAACCGATGATTGTACGCTGGCCCGGCATAGTAGCGGCAGAAACCAAATGCGACCATTATCTGATGATAGAAGATTTCTTCCCCACCATTCTCGAAATAGCCGGTGTGGAGCACTACAATACGGTACAGAAACGCGACGGCATCAGCTTCCTGCCCCTGCTTACGGGCAAAGGTAAAATGCCCTCGCGCGACATCTACTGGCACTACCCGCACAGTTGGGGTCCTTCTGGTCCGGGCATAGGCGCCACCTGCTCCATCCGTTCCGGAGAATGGAAACTGGTGTACTACTTCGACAGCGGCAAGCACGAATTGTTCAATATCCCTGCCGACATCAGCGAAAAGCATGACGTAGCCGCCGAGAACCCCAAACTTGTAAAGAAACTATCAAAGAAACTGAGCAACTATCTGCGGTCGGTGGATGCACAGCGTCCTGTATTACGTGCCACCAACCGGTTGGCACCCTGGCCCGATGAAACATTATAAAGAATTATGAAACGTATATTTCCACTTATCTGTCTGTCCCTGCTATTGGCAGGGACAGGCCATGCCCGGACAGACCGGCAACAGTCTGCCCGTAAAGAAAAAAACGGTATCAACCTTTCCCTTTGGAAAAATCTTTCCACACAGCGCACGGATACGGTCGGAAGCACATTCTTCAATCTCGGTATCTTCTCGGCGATGAACCGTTTGAACGGCTTGGGAGTAAACGTTTTGGGAGCTGTTACGGGCAGAGACATGAACGGAGTTCAAATCTCCGGTATATCCAACATGGTGGGTGGAAGCATGCGGGGCGTACAGGTAGCGAGCATCACCAATATCAACGGCAATAACCTCAGCGGTCTGTCCGTTTCCGGTCTTGTGGGCATCACGGGTAATCACGCACGGGGAATGGTCTTCTCCGGCCTTGCCAATATCACGGGCGATAACAGCAACGGAGTGATTGTAGGAGGCTTGCTGAATATTACAGGCGAAAAGACTGCCGGCGTACAGCTTTCGGGACTCGCCAATATATCGGGCGGTAATTTTTCCGGTGTCACCATGTCCGGACTGCTGAATGTGGTGGGCGGCGATATGAAAGGACTCCAGATTGCCGGTCTGGGCAATATCACAGGCGGTACGTCTGCCGGCGTGCAGCTCTCTCCCCTGAATGTAGCCGTCCGTGCCAAAGGCCTTCAGATAGGTTTGGTAAACTACTACAAGGAGAAGCTGGACGGTTTCCAACTGGGACTGGTCAATGCCAACCCGGACACCAAAGTACAGATGATGTTTTTCGGCGGCAACACCACGAAACTGAACCTTGCAGCCCGCTTCAAGAACAAGCTGTTCTATACCATCCTCGGCGGCGGTACGCATTTCCTCGACTTCAGCGATAAGTTCTCCGGTGCACTTTTCTACCGTGCCGGACTGGAATTGCCTGTCTGCAAACAACTGTTCATCAGCGGCGATTTGGGATACCAGCACGTAGAAACCTTCAAGAATAAAGACTATGGCTTCCCTGCCCGCCTCTATTCTCTCCAAACCCGTATCAACCTCGAATACCGTCTGACGGCAAAATTAGGAGTATTCGTTACGGGCGGTTACGGTTGGGACAGACATTACAACAGGAATGCCAACTTCGACAAGGGAGCCATTGTAGAAGGCGGTGTGGTGTTATTCAAATACTAATCCGGCACTATTGGCAAGAACACTTGTCATGCGTTTTTTCAAGCAATGCAAGCACTCGTAACACACAGCTATATCAGAAAATCTCCTTTTCTTTGATAAATCCCGTTCTATATGCCACCAGCAATTTCTTCAAATCCTGAATCTGCGTCACGAGCTGCTTGCCCTTATCGGTATCCTTCACCATCATACGCTGCGAGTTGAATTCGATAACGAAGGTTGTGGACTTGATATCCTGCCCCTCTTCAATCGCTTTCTGACGGCTCTGGAACGGGTCGTGCTGCACCAACTGCATGCCGTGCGAGTGATATACCAGCGTATAGCCCGCAATACCCGTTTCGGGCTGATAGGCTTTGGAGAAACCGCCGTCAATTACCAGTAACTTTCCATCGGCCTTTATGGGGCGTTCGCCTTTAATCGTCTTCACCGGCACATGTCCGTTGATGATATGCGAATGAGGTCCCGGCTCCACCCCGAACTCCGCCAGGATATTGTCGCAAATATCCGCACGGTTGCGAAGTGTGTAGTAATAACCTTTATTCTCTTTATGCAAAGCCTTGTCGGCTATGAAGTAACGCTCAAAGGTAGCCATCTTATCCTTGTCGAAAGAGGGCGCATCCGGGCCGCACCACATATACCACATATAATCCAACGCAAAATTCTTCTCCGCCGAACCATCCTCGTCAAAGTAGGCGGTACGGATAAGCTGGTCGGTCTTTTGCAGCAGTTTATGCCCCCAATACTCTTTCGTTCCGATACGTACATGCTTGAAACTTCCGTCCTCATTCAGGGGCACGGATGCGTGATAAAGCAGGTTGCTGTTACACACCAGATACATGCCGCCGTATGTAAACAGGCAACGCATATGCTTCTTCAGCTTCTCGCTGTTCATAAACGAAGCATGAATCTTTTCAACCAACTCCCTTTCTTCATCCGTCAGGCGATACGGGTCGGCAGGGTCGATAGTCGGGAAATTGGCATCGCGCAGTTCGTATTCTTTGCTTTCATACACAAATACGCCCCGTTCAAAGTCAATCTTGTGCAGCAGTTTCCGGTTGTCCATGCCAAACTCCGGACGCCGGTTTATAATCTCCGCTTCCAGTTTGAACTGGATTATCGTAATCGCCTTGTGCATCTGCGTAATCAGCCGCAGTGTCTTTTCGTTGTAATTGGCATCGGCAAAGTTCATCTTCGGAGCAAAGATGGTGCAAGGATCATCCGCATAGGTATCCATTGCGAAAGTAGCCAGCGGCAGCAGGTTGATGCCGTAGCCGTCTTCCAGTGTCGCCAGGTTGGCATAGCGCATGGACATACGGATAACGTTCGCTATGCAGGCGTCATTGCCCGATGCGGCGCCCATCCACAGTATGTCATGGTTGCCCCACTGAATGTCGAAGTTATGGTAGTCGCAAAGCGTATCCATGATGATATGCGCACCCGGACCACGGTCGTAAATATCGCCCACGATGTGCAGCGAGTCGATTGTAAGCCGTTGGATAAGCTTGCACATGGCAATGATAAAGTCATCCGCACGCTTGGTCGAGATAATCGTACTGATAATGACATTGATATACGCATGCTTATTAGGCTCTACGCTGGACTCGTGCAGCAACTCCTGAATGATATAGGAGAACTCCGCCGGCAACGCTTTGCGCACTTTCGAGCGTGTGTATTTGGAAGATACGTTCTGGCAGACTTTCACCAGTTGGTTCAGGGTGATGAGATACCAGTCGTCCAGGTCCGTTTCCTGTTCCTTTATCAACTGCAACTTCTCTTCCGGATAATAAATCAGCGTACAGATTTCCTTCTTCTCGCTTTCGCGCAGCGTATGCCCGAAGATTTCATTCACCTTCCGCTTTACCGCACCCGAAGCATTCTTCAACACATGCTGAAAAGCCTCGTACTCTCCATGAATATCCGTCAGGAAATGTTCCGTACCTTTAGGCAGATTCAGAATAGCTTCCAGATTGATAATTTCCGTACTGGCATCGGCGATGGTAGGAAAACTGCGCGACAACAGTTGCAAATAGCGTAAGTCGTTGACTATACTTTCCGGAGTAATAGTTCCCATGATACGATTTATGATTTTAGATTTATGATATATATTCAATTATCAGCAATTAAGCTCTTTCTGTTATTTCTCAATTTTCAATTCTCAGCTCTCAATTCAACAGGAACATCAGCAGCACCTGCGCTATGATTACCCGCAGGAACATACACATCGGATACACCGTTGCATAAGCCACCGACGGATTATCGCCCGGAATGGTGTCGTTGGCATAGTTCAGCGCCATCGGGTTGGCCATGCTTCCGCACAGCATACCTGCCATGGAGCCGAAGTCCACCTTCATCCATTTAAAGGCAACCACTCCTACTATCAGCACCGGAACAACGGTCAGCACGAACCCTGCGGCAATCCACAGCAGACCTTCCGGACGGAACACCGTATCGAAGAAATGCGCTCCGGCATCCAGTCCCAGACAAGCCAGGTAGAGCGACAGTCCCAATGCACGGAGCATCAGGTTGGCGCTTCGTGTGGTATAGGTTATCATGTGCATTCTCGGCCCGAACGTACCGATCAGAATACCTACGATAATCGGTCCGCCGGCAAGTCCCAGCTTCACCGGAGCACTGATGCCCGGCAGGGAAATGGGAATCGCACCCAAAGCCAAACCCAGGATGATACCGATAAACACCGCTACCAGATTCGGTTCTTTCAGGCTCTTGATGGCATTTCCCAACACTTTTTCCACATTCTGGATGGCGGCAGCCTCACCTACCACTGTCAGACGGTCGCCCAACTGCAAGGTCAGTTCCGCGGTGGCAAGCAACTGCACGCCGCTACGGTACACACGGCTGATGTTGATGCCGTAATGATTGCGCAGGTGCAGCGAGCCCAGTTTCTTTCCGTTCAGTTCGGGACGCGTCACCACGATACGCTGCGAAATGAGCTGGCTGTCTATGGCATTCCAGTCTATATCCTCTTTGTTCCAGTCGGTATGTTCCTGTTCGCCAAACAGTACGGTCAGTGCCGGAGCATACTTCTCCGAAGTCACCACCAGCAAGCGGTCTCCTTCCCTGATTATCTTCTCGGAAGTGGGAATGCTTACGTTGCCGTCCCGCCACAGACGGGAGATTACGAACTTCGGATAATTCAAGCCGCCTATCTCCTTGATGCTTTTATCGAAGATGGCCGGATTGTGTACTTGAAACGCCGCAATGTAAGTTTTGTTCGCATCGTCCTTCTCTTTCAACTCCAGATCTTCCTTACGCGCCAATGCCTTGCGTATTATCAGCACGGCAAGAATAACGCCCACTACCCCCAGCGGATATGCCACGGCACATCCCAAAGCCGGCGTACTGGCTTCCAGCCCCATTTGCTTCAATGTCTGCTGTGCCGCACCCAGCGCCGGCGTATTGGTGGTAGCGCCGCAGAGGATACCCACCATGTCCGGCAGTGAAATATCCAGGGTATAACTGCCCAATACGGTCATCAGCGTACCGATGAGCACCACTCCCAGCGCCAGCATATTCAACTGCACCCCGCCCTTGCGGAAGGAGCTGAAAAAGCCCGGCCCCACTTGCAGCCCCAGTGCATACACAAATATTATCAGTCCGAAACTCTCCGCATAGTTCAGCATCTGCGGGTCGATGGACAGTCCGAAATGTCCGGCAAGAATACCGGCAAAGAAAACAAACGTCACGCCGAGGGAAATACCGCAAATATGCACTTTCCCCAACCCTAATCCGATAGCGGAAATCAGCGAGAGCACCACCACCGCCTGCAAAGCGGAGTGTTCGACAAACAAACTATATAGCCATTCCAAAGTGTTACGGTTTTATCTACATTTAGAAGTGCAAAGATAGGAAGTTCCGCGAAGCCTAAAAAAAGAAATGCAGGAAATTCACACAAAGCTCCTCATTTCCCGCCTTTCACTTGTGCAAAACATCTTTTATCACTACATTCACGGCATGAAACGCCTTATCATACCTATTATATGTATGCTCCTGTCGCTGGCGGGATGCCATGAACGCAAACCGCTCCCCAGCCTTGACCTCGCGGACAGCCTGCTGACCGATGCCGGCGATAAATCCGGGGCTTTGCGCATCTTCCTGCAAATCGAAGAGCAGCTGCAAAGCCGGCAAGACCCTTACAATAAAGGGCTTCTCTACGAACGCATCGGTAGTATATACTACGGACAGATGAACTACGTCCGCGCCTACCACTACTTCAAGCAGGCCAGAGAGAATTTTCAGGTATCCGACAGTCTTTGTAAGGAAACGGAAGCTACGCTTGATATGGCAGCCTCATCCTACCGCCAGAAAGATTTGGAGCGTGCCATCAGGCTATATTCCGCCGCCCTCGACCTTGCCGACGAGCAGGCAGACGAGCGTCTTGCCGGAGCAGCCCTCAGCAACCTTGCTTCCCTCTATGTAAAATCGGGCAGAAAACAAATTCCCCAGGACCTGCTGCAACGCATCGAACAGTCGGCACGCAAGGCATCCCGCTACAGCGCACACACCATGGTGGACGTCCAGCTCCTCAAGCACCATACGGACAGCGCGCGCCACTACCTGCAACTGGCAGAGGCGCAAGACAATGACGTGCTCGACCGGGCCGAACTGCAATACACAGCCTACCGGATAGAGGCCCTCTCCGGAAACTTCCGGAAAGCGACCGACCATATACACCGCTATATCTATCTCACGGACTCCCTCACCCGTTCCACCATGCAGGTCTCCGCCGGTATAACGGAGAAAGAGTATTTCCAGGAACAATCCGCCTTTGCCGAATACCGGATGAAGAACCGCATCTTCTGGGAAACCACCGTTATCTGCGGCATATTCATCCTCGCCGGAATAGCCGTTTATATCATCCGCCAGCGCCTGCGCATCCAGCGCGAACGCACCGACCGTTACCTGCTGCTGGCGGAAGAGGCCCGTGCCGAATACCGGGCGCTCACCCGGCAGCTGGAAGGACGGCAAGACACGGAAAAGCGGCTGAAGAGTCTGGTTGCTTCCCGCTTCGACATCCTCGACAAACTCGGAAAGACCTATTACGAGCGCGAGAATACCCCATCGCAACAGGCAGCCATGTTTCAGGAAGTAAAACGGATAATCACCGACTTCTCGGAAAACAGTGAAATGCTCCGGGAACTCGAACAAATGGCAGATACCTGCCATGACAACGTCATGCAGAAACTCCGGCAGGACTTTCCGGCAATGAAAGAAAATGACATCCGCCTGCTCTGCTACATCTTCACCGGATTCTCCCCGCAAGTAATCAGTCTGTTCACGAAAGAGAGCGTGGCAAACATCTATGCCCGGAAATCCCGGTTGAAGTCGCGCATCAAAACAGCCGGAACACCCCATACCGACCTGTTCTTATCCCTTTTCGGATAGATGTCAGAGCCGTGTTAGAAAAAGGCAAATCCTCACTTTATAATTCACTGTAAAACAACATCATAAAAACGTACCCGTTAGATTTACACATTCAAATCGTAACTCCCGGAAGAGCCGTATTCACTATCTTTGCAACCGGAACAACGATTAAAAATGTGTAAGAATATGAAGAATAAAATTATTTTTTTAGTATGTGCGGTCTTCCTGACGGTAGCATGCGAAAAGGAGCAGCACACAGGAAAAGAAAGCCGTGTAAGCGTAACCGTTTATGACGAAAACGGAAAAGTGATGCCCGGCGTTCCCGTAAAGATGTATGACGAAAAAGACTACAAGGCATTCGAGCAAGATAACCTCACACTGCCTACTGCCGGCGCAACCGCCAACGCGCAGGGTATCGCCCTGTTCACGCTGCCCGGCGAAACATGGTTCTCCGGACAATCGCAGCGCTTCCTGACGTTTGTCGTACAGGAAGGCGGCGGTCCGGATAACTACCGTATATGGTCCGTCGGAAAAACGATAGATGCCGGAAAAGACATACAGCTTGAAATCCGCCTGACTTCCGCCCTCGCCCCCGGAGAAGAGCAACCGGAAGACAAAGCAACACTTACCAGACTGTCCATTGTACAGCCGCCTCATAAAATAGTATATACTTTGGGAGAAGAGCTGGATTTGGAAGGCCTTCTGCTGACCGGCATCTACAGTAACGGACAAGAATCCCCCCTTACTGTAACCCCGGAACAGGTCAGCGGCTTTTCTTCCGATGTTCCGGCAGAGCGGCTGGAACTGACTATCGGCATAGAAGACCGTCAGGCAAGCTTCACCGTAAGCATTGTCCCCGTCTACGTGCAGGAAGGCGTATTGACAGGAGCGTATAAAGGATACAGCGAAATCACGCTTCCCCCACACGTAACAGCCATTGCACCGGAAGCCTTCATGCAGAACAGGCAAATCACCAGAGTCGTGATGAACGAGGGACTGACCTCTATCGGCGAAATGGCCTTCTTCAACTCCGGCATACAGGAAATCGTATTCCCGTCCACCTTGCAGCAGCTTGCGCCGGATTTGTTCTACTACTGCGACCGGCTGAAACGGGTCGACCTCTCGCACACCCAAATCACCCGGATTCCCGAAAGCGCTTTCGCATGCTCCGGAGTAGAAGAAGTATTACTGCCGTCTGCACTCACATCCATCGGGACACAGGCATTCATGATAACGGAACATCTGAAATCCGCAGTAATCCCCCAAAGCGTCACACATATCGGTATGGAAGCATTCCGGGGAAGCGGCATCACCACCGTACAACTTCCCAACAGCATCTCCGCCATAGAGACGCGTGCCTTCTACCTATGTCCCAACCTGACGGAAGTATCCGCATACGGTCCTGCCTCAAGCAACCATCCGGATGCCGTAATCAAAGAGCACTGCTTTGTGGGTTGCCCCAACCTTGCCCGCTTTGAAATTCCTCAAAGCATAAACATCCTGGGCCAGGGTCTGATAACCGGCAACCAAAAGGTACATACACTGACCATTCCCGCCCGTGTCACCCGCATTGACTTTTCCGCTTTCGACAACACAGGCATAAAAGAGGTCATTGTGGAAGCCCTCACACCGCCTGCCACTTCCGAAGGCGAATGGTACGGATTTCCGGAAACCATAACAAGCATTTCCGTACCCGCACAAGCCGTCGAAGCCTACAAAACGGCCGAAGGCTGGAAAAAATTCGCGGATAAAATCAAGGCACGCCCATCAGGTGTATTTCCATCTTCCGGGGATCATATTTAAAAACAGATTAATTCCTGAATATTGACAATATATCATTAATGCCGGATATGCAGAAATAAAGACAAATCACCTGCATTCAACCTATCGGACTATACATCACAAAAGCCGGATTATCCGGTCGGTTTTCGCACCTAACAATCTCTGTTTTAATTTCCTTAAATAAGAATTCAACCCTACTTTTGCATTACTGATATTTTTACATATTCAAGAATTGCAACGAAAGGATGTTATAGCTTTTCTCTTTTATATAAAGAATAGCATATACAATTTCACATCTCTTTCTATTTCTGTTTTTAACGGACCTTCGAAATTGGGGTTAGGAGAATTACATTATGAAAAAGAAATTTGAGTTGGCAAATTTGAGCAAAAGTCTGCTGTACTGTTTTTGCATTTCAATTTGCGCATTGAATCTTACAGCTTGCGACGACGATGACGAAAACGGCACACAAGGTAACGGTCCTGCACCAATCGGCATTCCCTCGTCGGTTATCGACGGTGTACGCGCCACTTCCATGTCGGGCGTTGACGTAACCTACAATGAAGACGGAACCATCAAAGAAGCGGAAGTAGATGGAAACACTCTTGTTTTCAATTATGCCTCTTCGCGTGCAATAAAGGTAGACCCTATCCGCTCTTTAATCAGCATCACTTCATCCGAACGTGAAAGCGAACGCTGGATTGCTTCCGATTTTGCTTTCAACACTTCAGGGTTTGTCACTGCCTATAAATTAAAATATACAGATACGGATCCGGACTTTAGAGAAGAAATGAATATAGCCTATACTTTCAATTACAATGCGGACGGACAGATGCAGAAAATCAGCATGAAAGTCGACGGTAAAGATGACGAAGGTTCTTACTCCGAATCAGGTGAAATCAACTACACCTACAACAACAAGGTATTGGAAAAAATAGAAGCAAAAAGCAAAAACATCACCTGTAGCCAAACCTATGAATATACCCAGGCAATAAAGAACACCTATAACGCCATGCCCCTGCTTCTTCTCCCGGAAGCGCTGGCTTCGGACGATTGCGTATTCAACGTCTTTGCCATAACTGGTTATCTGGGAAATGCCGGTGCAAACCTGCCCACCGCAATGACTATCAAAAACACCGACCTGGAGGATCCGAGCGAGAACTCAACCGAACGTTATAATCTGAGCTACACGCTCAATGAGAATAAAGCCATATCTTCATACACCCTCAGCGGATATGGAGAAACAATGACTTTTCCGTGCGATTGGACAAACTTCTGATATACTGAAACACCTCTTGTTTAACGCGTTATAAGAGGACGTGCAAAATGCACATGATATTTTTTTCAGGCACGGATTACACGGAAGAAGAATAAAGAAAATCCGTGTTTTCCGTGTAATTTGTATTTCCGTGAATTCCGTGTAATCCGTGCCCGAAAATATACGCTGCTCCCTTAGAATCTGTATGCAGCTCCTATATTGATAACCCCCTGGTCGAAATCGCTTACCAGCTGGTATCTGAACTCAAAATTCATCGCCCAGTTACGAGGCAGTGCAAATTCCGCTCCCGCTCCCAGATTTACACCGAACCGGCATTCGTTATGATTGCCGTTATCGTCGATATGCACATGGCCTTCGTCCATATCAATATCAAAGTCGTGCATGTCGAACATCCAGTTGGACAATGTCAAACCGAACAACGGATAAAGCTTAACGCTCTTGGCCACCGGAAACAGATAGTGAAAATTCACGTTCAAATCCAGCATGCTTACATTGTCATTCTCGAAGAAATAGTTGAAAGACGGCTCTATACGGATAGGATTGGTAATATTGTACTGATACTTGATACCCAACCCGATACTTTCGATTTCCGTTCCGTAACTCAGGCCAAAACCTATCGCCTGTTTTCCTTTCTGTGCATGGGCACTACCCAACAGCACAAAAAGCAATCCGAATAAAGTTAATACTTTTTTCATACGTTCATTTTTTATTAATTTATTTAAGTTAGAGTGTAATATTCGGCAAAATTAATGTTTTAATTCTATTTAGGAAATAATACGCATTATATATTTCATACGCCACAACCGCCCGGATTTTGCTTATCTTTGCATGCTGAATATACACCTATTTTATAATGTTATTTTATTTATAAGGAAAAAGAAATGAATTTACTTTTATTGAACACTCCCGCCGCCGGTGGGAAACTCGAACAGACATTGGAAAAACTGATAGATTTTGGAATGGATGCCGGCAAGGACATATTAATCGCCATTTTAATCTATGTAATCGGACGTTTCATCATCAGGCAGATAAGCGTGTTGGTAGCCAGAATACTCGAAAAGCGGAAGATTGAAACCAGCGTACAGACCTTCCTGAAGAGTCTGATAAAGATTCTGCTGAATATGATTCTTGCCTTTGCCATCATCGGCAAGCTCGGTGTGGAAACCACCAGCTTTGCGGCGCTGCTTGCATCCGCAGGTGTGGCTGTAGGTATGGCGCTTTCCGGAAACCTTTCCAACTTTGCCGGCGGGCTGATTATACTGATTTTCAAGCCGTTCAAGGTAGGAGACTACATAGACGGACCGGGAGTAAGCGGCACGATAAAGGAAATACAGATTTTCCACACCATACTGTCCACCCTCGACAACCGTATGATTTATGTGCCCAACGGAAGCCTCAGCGGCAATGCCGTCACCAATTACAGCAAGCAGGACAAGCGCCGTGTCGAATGGGTGTTCGGCGTAGAGTACGGCGAGGATGTGAAGCGAGTAAGAGCCGTGCTGCAACGCATCATCAATGCAGACAGCCGCATATTGGACACCCCCGCTCCTCTCATCGTCTTAGGTTCACTGAGCGCAAGCAGCGTCGATATCACGGTACGCGTATGGGTAAAAAGCGCCGACTACTGGAGTGTACTGTACGATATCAACGAAATCGTCTACCAGACATTCAATGAAGAAGGTATCGGATTCCCGTTCCCGCAACTCACCGTACACCAGTCGAAAGAGTAAAAAAACAGAGGATGTTCCCCAAACACTGCGTTCTGCCGCAATCGGGAAACATCCTCTTTAAATATCCTCTTCAAATATCAGCGGCCCGGTTCAGGCCAGGCACCGGCTCATTCCTTTCCGCCGGCAACTATCTTCCATGCCCCGGCACTCAGCACCGCACCGATAAACGGGCCTACAATGAAAATCCACAACTGGCTCAAAGCCTCTCCACCCTGAAAGAGCGCAGGGCCTATACTGCGAGCCGGATTAACCGAAGTACCGGTATAACGGATGCAGGCCAAATGTACAAGTACCAAAGAGAGACCTATGGCAAGTCCGGCAAAATTACCGGCGCCCTTCTTGGCATCGGTAGTGCCCAATACCACCAGTACAAACACAAATGTAAACACAATCTCGGCCAGCAGGGCGCCCGTTACGGAAACTCCTTCCTGGCAGGCATTGGCGCCTGTTCCGCTCACACCCGCATTGGAAGTCAGCACCCAAAGAACGGCAGAACCTAAAATAGCTCCTATTACCTGAAACAGCATATACATGCCGGCATCCTTTCCGCTCATACGGCCGGAAAGCAGGCAACCGAGCGTTATCGCCGGATTAATGTGGCAGCCCGAAACGCCACCGATAGTATAGGCCATAGCCACCACCGACAATCCGAAAGCAAGCGCCGTACCTATTACCGTGGCCGCCAGATTAGGGTCGGCCGATGTGCACGACAGACTGACTGCCGTGCCGCAGCCCATAAGAACGAGAACCATGGTTCCCAGCATTTCTGCAATGTACTTTTTCATAACATCAATTTATTAGATTAAACTTAAGGCATCCCGATATACCTTATATATAAGGCAACATAACCGGATACCAACGGTACAAATATAAAATTTAAGCAGCATTTATTCACGCTTTAACATAAAAAAAGAACTCAATTATTCATTATGGCGGAAAAATCATCCATAAAGTCCTTTAATCATTTTTTAACAATATCGGCTTACGGCTTTATCAAATTACAGTTATAACTTTGCATGTGATTAAGGAAAGGAAGCCACTCCTTGCCCAATATTTACAGAACGAATTACAAAATGAAAAGCCAAACCAAGAAAATACTCAAACTGTCCGGTATCATACTGGGAGCACTCACAGCCGTTGCAGGCATACTGATTGCCGTAGTCCTGAACTTCATATTCACTTCCGAGAAGCTGACTCCCATAGTATTGGAAGCCGCCAACCGCAACCTGAATGCCAAGCTGGACATGAAAAGCGTGGAGCTTACCTTTTTCTCAACATTCCCCCGCTTCGGAGTGCAACTGACCGACGGAACCCTGGTTTCCAAAGCCATCCGCGACACGCTGTGGCAACGGACCGACACCCTGGTATCATTCAAAAAGGCCGTAGCGGTGGTCAACCCCATGGACTACCTGCGGCAACAGAAAATCAGCATCCACCGCCTGGCACTGGAACATGCCGATATCTATGCCTATAAAAACAAAGACGGCATTGCCAACTGGGACATCACCGTTCCGGATACGGTACAGTCCGCCTCTTCACCTGCCGGAGACGCCATGAACATCAACGAGCTCGACATCCGACAAATTTCCATCAAGCACGCCACAGTAACCATGGACGACCGCGACACACGCATTTTCGCCAACCTATGGGACACAGACCTTACCCTGAAAGCCAATATGAAGAAAGGGCATTCCATGCTGGCGGTAGATTTCCGCAACAAGAACCTTCTCTTCTGGCAAGACGGACAGTTGATGGCAAACCGCATCGCCACCCACCTGCGCACCGACCTTGAACTGAATACCACCCGGCACTCCCTGCTCCTGCACGATGCCATGATTGACATCAACGGTACGAAATTGGGAGTAAAAGGAACCGTGCGCCGCGACACCGCAGCCCAAGCGCTCGACGTCGATTTACAATACGGGCTGCACACCCCCTCACTGGAAACCGTACTGCACATGATTCCGGAGAGCATCCTGAAAAAGGCGGAAGTATCGGCAGGAGGAGAAGTAAGTTTCATCGGCACGCTGAAAGGCATGTACGGTAAGCAGAAGATGCCCCTTGCCACGCTGGACATCAGGATAAAAGACGCTTTCGCCAGATACGCCGGACTGCCTTACGGCATAGACAAGGTAAACGCCGACTTTTCCGCCCGGATAGACCTCATGCGGAATACCCCCTCCTGCCTGAACCTGAAAATCTTCCAGTTCAAAGGAGCCGACACCGACATATTGGCCGATATGAAAGTGGACAACCTGCTCACCGACCCGGACATCACCTTTCATACCCGCTCCACCGTCGACCTGAATACGCTGGCGCAGATTTTCCCTCTTCAGGAAGGCATCGGCATGGAGGGAAAGATGAATACCGACCTGAAACTGCGCTGCCGCCTGTCCACCCTCAAGAAACAGGATTGGGGACGGGTAAAGATGCAAGGCAAAATCAGAACGGACAAACTCGTGCTGCACCATACCCAAAAGAATTTCGAGTTCACAAGCAACGCTACGCTGGACTTTGCCGGCAACGAATGGCTCGGAGGTCGTGTTGAAATCAAGGATATGACGCTCCGCTCACCTGCCCTGAACTCAGCTACGGAAAGCTTTACGGCGGCAATCAGAACCTATCCTACCCAAGACACGCTGCGCCCTGCCAAGACGGAATGCAAGATAGAGATGAACAAGTTGAGAGTATCCCTGGCGGATTCGCTCGACCTCTTTTGCGGAAAATCATCCGCCCGCCTCAAGCTGCAACCCGGAGAACACAACCCTGCCAATCCGCAGATAGGGCTTGCGCTGGAAGCGGACACACTGTTCTGCCGCATGGGCGACGCCCGCCTGGGAATGGACAAAGCAGGCATCGGAATAACAGCCGAGAAAGTACGCGATTCGCTGTGGACACCCAAAGGCATCATCGGTTTCCACCGCATGGCGTTCCGCACCCCGGAATGCGCGCTTCCCATACAGGTGCAGAAAACTTCCGTCACGGTAAACAACCGCGTCATCACCCTGCGCAATGCCACCATGCGCATCGGTAAATCCGATATCACCGCCACCGGTTCGATTCACGACCTGTACGGCGCCATGCAACATCACAAACTTCTGCGCGCCAAACTGGACGTATCGTCCGAACAGTTGGACTGCAACCAGTTGATACGGTCAATATCACTCCCGTCGGATACGCTGGCTGCGGAAAGCGATACGGTCTCCACCGAAGTAAAGCTGTTCGTCATCCCCAAGAACCTGGATTTTGAGCTGCAAACCGATTTCAGGAAAGTCTATTACGAGAAAGTCACATTCAACGATGTCCGCGGAGCTGTGGACATCCGCAACCAGTCCGTCTACCTGAAGCAGCTCAGCATGAAAGGCATGGGTTCCGACATGAACACCACTCTCGTCTATCAGGCAAAATCTCCGGAAGAGGGATTTGCCGGTTTCGACTTCCGGCTGCACAACATCAACATCGGGAAGCTGGTAGACTTCGCCCCTTCCCTGGACACGATTGTCCCCATGTTGCGCTCATTCGAGGGAACGGTCGATTTCAATGTGGCTGCCGCCGCTTCCCTGGACTCCGCCCTGAACATCAAAATCCCCACCATGCGGTCGGCCATTCATGTCAAGGGAGACAGCCTTGTCCTGATGGACGGTGAGACTTTCGCCGAAATCTCCAAAAAATTCTTCTTCAAAAACAAGAAGAGAAACATGATAGACAGCATTTCCGTAAACATCGGCATCAAAGACGGAAATGTAACCGTCTATCCGTTCGAAATATCAATGGACCGTTACAGAGCGGCGGTAGGCGGCACACAAGGACTGGATATGAAGTTCGACTATCACATCTCCATCCTGAAATCCCCCATTCCGTTCAAACTGGGCCTGAATATATCTGGAACTCTGGACGATATGAAGTTCAAGCTCGGCAAGGCGCGCTACAAAGATGCAGTCACACCGGCAGAGGTACATAAAGTCGATAGCGCGATAGTCCATATGGGGCAGCAGATTGCCGAGGATTTCAAAAAGATTATGAAAAGGTAAATTTATATTTTGTAGGAATCCATAAAAGAAAAGCTCCGAAAATCATTGATTTTCAGAGTTTTTCTTTAATTTACATTTCTGATTTGTACACCCTCAGGGATTCGAACCCTGGACCCACTGATTAAGAGTCAGTTGCTCTACCAACTGAGCTAAGAGTGCATAAACAAATTTTACTGTAGTGGATACGAGAATCGAACTCGTATTGCATGCGTGAGAGGCATGTGTCCTAACCGTTAGACGAATCCACCAACATTTTTTTTAGAAAAGCATCGGTTCTTGTAGACCGATGCTTTCAGTTCCTTGCGGAAGCTGGGGGATTCGAACCCCCGGTACGGTTACCCGTACGTCAGTTTAGCAAACTGGTGGTTTCAGCCACTCACCCAAACTTCCTTAGTAACCAACATTTGTTCTCAAATGCGGTGCAAATGTATGGCAAACTTTTGGACTATGCAAATCTTTCCCGCATATTTTTTTCAGTATTTTTGCAGGGAAATAGATAACACGCTAACACTCAAAACACAATACCCTGTTTAATTTTTCTTCAAAAAGTATTTTCTCAGGCTCCTTTTAGAGTATCCTCATTCAGTTTCCCTATCTTTACCGATGCACACCCCGTTTACTTCCCATAAAGAAAACAGGCCTTTCCTCCCTAAGCATTATCTTATAAAACTCTTGCTTGCCCATTTCATGCTGTACCAACGGCGCACAAAAATAGCCCCGCGGATATTCTCGTCCAGCAAAAACGCTACCCACATGCCGCAAATGCCCCAACCCAACGGAATGCCGAACAGATAGCCAAGCCCTACGGCCACACTCCACATCACTACCAGCCCCACATAGAACGGATAATTCACATCGCCCGCCGCACGCAGCGCATTGGTCGCGAAGATATTGACAGGACGCCCTATCTCCAGCACAATATCTATAACCAGAATGGTAACCCCCATCTTTATAATCTCGGCATTGGACGTCAGCCAGCCGAAAATAACATGCCCGAAAAGAGCAAGAATACAAGACAGAATCACGGTTATCATCACAGATTTCTTCATTACATATTTCCCCATCAGGAAAGCCGCCCGCGGTTTCTTTTCCCCTATCAGATGCCCGATGCATATCGCCCCACCCTGTGCCATGGAAATGCTGAACAGATAAGCAAACATGATGATATTGACACAATAAGTACGCGTGGCAAGCGCTTCCACTCCCAGCATATTAATGAAATAAGTAATCACCACCTGCGACGAACTGTAAGAAAGCTGCTCGCCGGCAGAAGGCAGCCCCACCTTCATCAGATTCTTCAACTCCACCCAAGGGAACGGACGGAAGTAAGCCGGCGGGAAACGGTGGATATGCTTGCGGAACAAGATTACAAACAGGATCACCATGGACACCCCTCTACTGAAAGCCGTAGAGATGGCCGCCCCCTCCACTCCCAATTCCGGAAAGCCGAAACGCCCGAAAATCAAGGAATAGTTGCCTATTATATTCAGCACATTCACCACCACCGTCACCAGCATCGGATACACCGCCTTGTTGGCGCTGCGCAACGAAGCGGAAAGAGTAAGCGACAATGCCTGGAAAAAGGCGAACGCCCCTACAATACGCATATAATCCATGCCGTCCTGCATCAGTTCGGGCCCCAGCCCCATCAGCCGCAGGATAGGCTCCGCACACCCGAACAGCAGCATGCTGATACCTACACCCACCACGAAGTTCACCAGAAGGGATACCCCCACCACCTGCACCACCTGTTTATGCAGCCGTGCGCCGAGATACTGCGAACACAGTACAGAAGTACCGAGATTAATCACCTCAAACACCAGGAAAGTCAGCATGATAATCTGATTGACCACCCCTACGGCAGCCACACTGTTGTCCGAATGGCGACTCAGCATAACGGTATCCACCGCGCCAAGCATCATGATTAATAATGTCTCTATGAAAATGGGGGCAGCCAGCCTGGCAAGCCGTTTCTTCAGATTCTCCTGCTGTATCATTGTTGTAGAAGCGCTATGATAAAAATCGCGCAAAGATACGGAAAGGAAAGGGAGAACAACTTGACGCATATCAAATATTTTTTGCTACCTTTGCCACGCTAAATGACACCCAAACCTGCATAACCGTTATGGACACATTACTCAAAGAAACAGTGAATGCAACCGTCAACTCCCGCTATCCCGGTATGGCGCCCGAAGGCAGACGGCAATTGGAAGAAATCCTGGTCCGCAGAGAAGTGGAAAAAGGCGAACTTCTACTGAAAGAGGGACAGGTAAGCCATAATATCGTACTCGTTGGCAAAGGTATGTTGCGCCAGTTCTATTACAAAAACGGGAAAGACGTCACCGAACATTTTTCTTATGAAGGATGCATCGTCATCTGCATTGAAAGCACGCTGAAGAAAGAGCCCACCCACCTCATGATTGAAGCGCTCGAAGACAGCGTGGTCTACCTGCTGCCTTATGACAAGCTGATGCTTCTTACCGAAATATCGTGGGAAATCAATATGTTCTATCGCAAGATACTCGAATATTCCCTTATTGTTTCACAAATCAAAGCCGATTCCTGGCGGTTCGAGACAGCACGCGAACGCTACAGCCAGCTGATGGAGCAGCAGCCGGAAGTCATCAAGCGCGCCCCTCTGTCTCACATCGCCTCCTATCTGCTGATGACTCCCGAAACCTTAAGCCGGGTACGTTCGGGCATACTCTGATTTTTACGGGAATGCCCGGACCGGTCATAATCTGAATCCATATAGAAATTTACCCTTTCTATATATGGAGTCCTTTTAAATTTTCTTCAAGAAGAACTTCCCAAAGAAGCTGAACAAAATTTAAACAGGCTCTTAAACCCGTCTTATCTCAAATCTTTTTTTGAGGTAGCTTGTTATCAAGCTCATTATCCAACTTAAAATTCAGATTATGACTACCATATACACTTTTGCGCAAAGCGCAATCGAAGAAGCCAGAAGCGCCGGCCGCTACGGCACAGCCAACCTGTACTCCGGCGCCATCAACAGTTTCCGGAATTTCACCGGCGACATCCCCCTTACCTTCAAGGAAGTTACGGCAGGGATGATAAAACGATACGAAGAAAGCCTGTTGCAGAAAGGCCGGAGCCACAATACCATCTCCGCCTACATGCGCATGTTGCGTTCCATATTCAATCAGGCATACCAGCAAGGCGTTCCCGATACGATACCTGCCGACGAACTGTTCCGCTTCGTATTCACCGGCTACGAGCCTACCGCCAAACGCGCCATCTCCCCCGCCCTTATACGGCGTCTCTCGCAACTGAATCTGGAACACTCCCCCAACCTGCGCTTCAGCCGCGATTTATTCCTACTCAGCTTCTACCTGAGAGGCATTCCGTTTGTCGACCTGGTCCATCTCCGCAAGACGGACATGAAGCACAACACCATTTACTACTACCGCCGCAAGACCCGCCAGCAGCTATCGGTCTACCTCGAACCGTACGCCGCCGAGATTCTGCGACGCTACACCGACAAGCACTCCCCCTCTCCTTACCTTCTGCCCATACTCTCAGCGGTCGGTCCGGAAGGCTACCGGCAGTACAAAAGCGCTCTGCGTCTTTACAACCAGCACCTGCACCGGCTATCCAAGATGCTGCGCCTGAGTGTGCCGCTCACCTCCTACGTGGCACGCCACAGTTGGGCCACCACCGCCAAAGAAGAAGGAGTAGCCATCGCCATGATAAGCGAAGGACTGGGACACAGTTCCGAAAAGGTAACACACGTATACCTCTCTTCTTTTAACAATAATGCAATGAGCAAAGCCAACCGGAAGGTTATTTCCACCATCCATGCCAAAAAGAAAAAGAGAAAAAAAGGGGAATAGAATAAAAAATAGCATGTAAATTAATATTACTTGCTATATAAAATTGTTTCATAGATAGTTCATTCTCTTACTTACAAGGTAAGAGAATGAATAAAATACTGTAAAAAAGCTTTTTATAATAACATAAAAGCACTTTTCCTATTGTATCCCTTATTCTTCTATAAAGGCATGGAAGCGAAATGATATTTTTGAAACTTTGTTAAACAAAAGCGATGTATACAATGTAATATGTAAATATTTAATACCTTGAAAATATGTTTTATACCTTTTTATGAGTAGTTATGATGGGAATTTGAGATTTAAAAATAAATATTTTTTTTGTTTGTAATGATAATATTTTTCATACCTTTGCAAACGGAATAATGGTTCTCTTACCTTGTAAGTAAGGGAATGGGTCATCTCTTACCTTGTAAGTAAGAGAACCCATAATTAATCATAACAAATAAGACAGGGAAATCAATTATTTTATTTACAAAAATTCAATGATTGATAGGACATTACGAAGACCATGAAACAAATTTTGCGTTTCAACAAAATTATCAAGAGCATCATCATTGCCGGTGATTTATGCATTCTCAATGCACTCTTTATAACCTTGTACCATGTATTGGACACAGATACCCAGCGTATCCTTCTCTCCGATTCACTGCCGCAATTGTTGGTATTGTTGAATTTGGTCTATCTCTTATGTAACTATTCCAAAGGAGTCGTGCTTCACCGCCGCATCGTACGTGCAGACCACATCGTAATGCGTGCCGTACGCAATACATTCTGCCATGCGGTAGTATTCATCAGCCTTATCACGCTGGTGCATTTCGGCAGTTTATCCACACGCTTCCTCGTTATATTCTATACGGCATTCCTTGCACTGCTTGTATCATACAGACTCATATTCAGACATTTCGTCAAAATATACCGCCGCAAGGGAGGCAACCGTCGTACTGTCGCACTCGTGGGCGACGGCTCCAATATGGTCGAACTCTACGAAGAGATGACCGCCGACCCTACTTCCGGCTTCAAGGTAGTGGGCTATTTTGCCGAGCATCCTTCCGACAATTATCCGAAGGAATGCCACTATCTGGGCACTCCTCAAGAAGTAATCCCTTATCTTAAGAAAAGTAAGGCCGAACAGTTGTACTGCGATCTTACTTCCTCGCATAGCAAAGAGATTCTGCCCATCATCAGCTACTGCGAAAACAACCTGATTCATTTTTACAGCGTGCCCAACGTACGCAACTACCTGAAACGGCGCATGCACCTTGAACTGATAGGAAACGTACCCGTACTGGACATTCGTCAGGAACCGTTGGCGCAACCCGAAAACCGGTTGGCAAAACGCCTGTTCGACATTGTATTCTCATTGCTGTTCCTATGCACAATCTTCCCTATCATCTTCATTATAATAGGACTGGCTATCAAGATAACCTCGCCCGGACCTATCTTCTTCAAGCAGAAGCGCAGCGGCGAGGAGAACAAGGAGTTCTGGTGCTATAAGTTCCGTTCCATGCGTGTCAACAAGGACAGCGATAAGGTGCAGGCTACTTTAAACGACCCGCGCAAAACCCGTCTGGGCAATTTCATGCGCAAAACAAGCATCGACGAACTGCCGCAGTTCATCAACGTTCTGTTGGGCGACATGTCCGTAGTAGGTCCCCGCCCGCACATGCTGAAACATACCGAAGAATACTCCAAGCTGATTGATAAGTATATGGTACGCCACCTTGTCAAACCCGGCATCACCGGTTGGGCGCAAGTCACCGGCTTCCGCGGAGAAACCAAGGAACTCTGGCAAATGGAAGGACGTGTGGAGCGCGACATCTGGTATCTGGAACACTGGACGTTCATGCTCGACCTGTACATTATCTACAAAACCGTGAAGAATGCGGTTAGAGGAGAAAAAGAAGCTTACTAAAACGAGTTGAAAGCTGAGAGTTGAAAGTTAAAATCAAAAACACATGAAAAAAAGAAGTCTGATATTTTTATTATTACCTCTGCTGCTGGCAGGATGCCAAAGCTATAAGAAAGTACCTTATTTGCAAGACGATTTGCAGCAGATTGCCATGGCGGATACAAGCGCCCGAAACATGCCCTTGTACGATGCTCGCATCATGCCGAAAGACTTATTAACAATCGTGGTGAGCTGCCCGGAAGAACCGGCGTTGGCAGAACCGTTCAACCTTACCATAGCAACCCCTGTCAGCAATACAGGCAGCCAATCACTTACTTCCCAACCGGCATTACAGCAGTATCTCGTAGACAATAACGGAAATGTGGAATTTCCAGTATTGGGTACTATCCACTTAGGGGGACTCACCAAGGGAGAAGCCGAACAATATATCAAGGATCAACTCAAGTCTCAGTTCCGTGAAACGCCCATTGTCACTGTACGCATGATCAATTACAAAATATCTGTTATCGGTGAAGTTGGTAGTCCGGGAACTTTCACTATTTCCAACGAAAAGGTCAATATTTTCGAAGCCCTTGCCATGGCAGGCGATATGACTATCTACGGCATTCGCGACAATGTCAAACTGATTCGCGAGGACAATACCGGCAAGCGGAAAATTGTCACACTCAACCTGAACGACCAGGACATTCTGCAATCACCTTATTACTACCTGCAACAGAATGACATCCTGTATGTCACTCCCAATAAGACCAAAGCAAAAACATCCAATATCAGCAGCAGTACCACCATCTGGTTCTCGGTTATCGGCTCATTGGTATCATTGGCGAGTCTTATTATCGCAATTACAAAATAAGAGAAATTGAACCTCAACAAACAAAAATAAAAAATTACAGACGTGAAAGAAGAAACATACGACGACCTGTTCGAAGAAAAAGAAGAAAAGACCAACTGGCAGGCAATGCTTTTCAGATACATCATCCGGTGGCCCTGGTTCATTGCCTCAGTCATTTTCTGTCTGGTATGCGCCTGGCTCTATTTGAAGACCATTACTCCCGTGTACAACATAAGTGCGTCCATGATTATCAAAGATAATAAGAAAGGAGGCAATACCGGCAACGACCTCAGCGCTTTTGAGGACCTTGGTATCATATCTTCTTCTCAGAATATCGATAATGAAATCGAAATTCTTCGTAGCAAATCGCTTATCAAAGATGTGGTCAGCGAATTGGGATTGTACATCAGCTATTCCGGCGAAGGCGGATTCCAGAAGCCCGATTTATACGGTTCTTCTCCAGTACTCGTACATTTTCTGCCCGAAGATGCCGAACGGCTTAAAGCCCCCATCCTACTGACCGTCAACTATCAGTCCGGTAACCGGATAGATGTAACGGCAACCATCAATGGAAATACCGTCAACAAGCATTTCACGGAACTGCCTGCTGTTCTGTCCGGAGAGGCAGGTACACTCACGTTTACTTCCAATCCCACCACCCCCATTACCGGTAGCGGCAGTGTAGATGTGAGCATTGTCAATCCGCTGTCCGTAGCCAAAGGGTATCGGGGTGCCTTATCCATCGAACCGACCAGCAAGACCACTTCCGTTGTTACCGTATCGATAAAGAATACGAACAAAAAGCGCGGTGAGAACTTCATAAACAAACTTGTCGAAATCTATAATAAAAACGCCAACAACGACAAAAACGAAGTGGCGCAGAACACCGCCCGCTTCATCGATGAACGCATCTCTGTCATCAATCAGGAATTAGGCACTACGGAACAGGAATTGGAAAGTTTCAAACGCGAAGCAGGACTTACCGACCTCAGTAGCGATGCCCAGCTTGCCGTTAGCGAACAGTCTGCCTACGAAAAGCTTTGCGTAGAGAACGGCACCCAGCTCAATCTGGTCCAATACCTCTCCGAGTATATCCAAAAACCGGAAAATGCAACCGCCACTCTTCCTGCCAATGTAGGGCTGAACGACGAAACGTTATCGGGTCTCATCGCCCAATACAATGCGTTGATTCTGGAACGTAACCGTCTGTTGCGTACCTCTTCAGAAACTAACCCGGTTGTCCGCCGCCTCGAAAGCAACATACAGGACATGCGTGCCGGCATCCTCACAACCATCGCCAGTGTACGCAAAGGACTGCTTATCACCAAAGCCGACCTCGACCGTCAGGCAGGCAAGTACGCCGGGCGCATCAGCAATGCTCCTGCCCAAGAACGCCGCTTTGTCAGCATCCAGCGCCAGCAGGAAATCAAGGCGGGACTCTATCTCATGCTGCTGCAGAAACGCGAGGAAAATAATATTGCACTTGCCGCCACCGCCAACAACGCCAAAATCATCGATGATGCGTTGGCAGATGATTTCCCCGTATCTCCCCAAAGCAAAAAAATTTACATGATGGCATTTGTGCTCGGTCTCGGTATTCCGGTTGCCATCATCTACATACTGAACCTGCTGAGCTACCGCATCGAAGGACGCGCCGACGTTGAAAGACTCACCAATGTCTCCATTATCGGCGATGTTCCCTTGAACGATTCGGAAGACAAGCACGCCATTGCCGTCCGCGAAAACGACAACGACATCATGGCGGAAACTTTCCGCAGCCTGCGCACCAACCTGCTTTTCATGTTGGGCGACCCGGACAGAAAAGTCATTCTCGTCACCTCTACCATGAGCGGTGAAGGAAAAACATTCATAGCATCCAATTTAGCTGTCAGTCTGGCATTATTAGGCAAGAAGGTCATCATCGTGGGGCTCGACATCCGCAAGCCGGGATTGAACAAGGTTTTCCGCATACACCACAAGGAAAAGGGAATCACCAGTTTCCTCTCCGCTCCCCAAAGTACCGATTTGCGTTCCATGATACTGCCTTCCGAGGTATCGGACAATCTTCATGTACTACCCGGTGGAGCCATCCCGCCCAATCCCACGGAACTGTTGGCACGCAAATCCCTGGACGATGCCATCGAACTGTTGAAAAAAGACTACGACTATGTCGTGCTCGACACTGCCCCTATCGGCATGGTCACCGACACGCAGCTCATAGCACGCGTTGCCGACATCAGCGTTTACGTATGCCGTGCCGACTATACGCATAAGAACGACTACCAGCTCATCAACGAGCTGTACGCCAACAAGCGTTTGCCCGGTCTGTGCACTGTTATCAACGGCCTGGACATGAAAAAGAAAAAGTACGGCTACTATTACGGCTACGGCAAGTACGGCAGGTACTACGGCTACGGCAAGAAATACGGCTATGGCTACGGGTACGGTTATGGCGATACTTCTGATTCGAAATAAGATATTCACCCCATAAGCCTGGGGAACTTCTACATGCAATGCTGTCCTTGTTTCCGGGCTTATTTTTTGTTTGTTTGCTTGTATGCTGTGGCAGCAGAGCGCTGCTGCCCGGCATACTTTTTAACCCAACCGAACGTAAAAAACAATGCAGAATACGAATCACATAGAAACAAAAAACAATACAGCACCCCGCCAATGGCTGGTGGCCTATGTACAGTCGTGCCTTGAGAAAAAGACTGCACAACGGCTTGCCGCTATGGGCATCGAGTGCTACCTGCCCGTCCAAAGCGAGATTCGCCAGTGGAGCGACCGCCGCAAACGGGTAGAGCGTCTTGTGATTCCCATGATGATATTCGTGCATGTCACTCCGCAGGAACGGCCGCTCCCCCTGAGCCTGCAGGCGGTCAGCCGCTATATGGTACTGCGCGGCGAAAGCACCCCTGCCGTCATCCCCGACGAACAGATGGACCGGTTCCGCTTCATGCTCGATTACAGTCCCGAAGCGGTGGAAATGTGCAGCGCCCCGCTGGCTCCCGGCGATGCTGTGAAAGTAATAAAAGGGCCGCTTGCCGGACTCGAAGGAGAGCTTATCACTGTGAACGGGAAAAGTAAAGTTGCTGTACGGCTGGATATGTTGGGGTGTGCGCATGTGGATGTACCTATAGGATTTGTCGAGAAAAAGGGGGAGGGAATGGAAGGACAAAAGAACAAAAAGACAAAAGAGATACAGAAGAGGAGGCAACAAGAAGAAAAGGCTGTACGATGATTTTACTATCACCCTACAGCCTTTTCAGCATCCCGCTATCAGAATTCCTTCCCTACATCAAAGCAGGGACATTGCTTGGTCCACTCCATGGGTTCCACTTCCCCGTTTCCGTTCAGGTCGGGACTGAGGTCCCTGTGCCCCACTACACATGTACCGGGATATTCCTGTAATAACTTTCCCACCAGCACACTCAGCGAATGTCGCTGCCACTCTGTCCTCGTATCTTTCGGATTTCCGTAACGGTCCAGCCCACCTTCATAACAGATGCCTATCGAGTGAGCATTGTAGCCCCGCACATGCGCCCCCACTTTGCTTACCGGACGGGTAGCCAGGACTCTTCCGTCACGCCGCACATAGAAATGATACCCCGTTCCGTCGAACCCTATAAGCCTGTGAGAAGCCTCCAGCGCCTGTTCGGTCAACGCATAGTTCTCGCGCGTGGAGCTACAATGGATTACTATCAGGTCAATCGCTCTCATCTCCTAATAGTTCATCGCATTCGCACCAAACACACCCAGCACAGCCGAAGCCACTGCAATTACCACTTTCAAAATCGTATCCCAAAAACCTTTACTTTTTCCCATACTTCTTTTTTTCAATTTAAAAATTTAAAATTCATCATTCAAAACACCTTATCCTTATCCCAACGGGTTCTCTTCCTCACCGCCGGCATTTCCGCCGCCGTTGCCGCTACCGCCCGATGTCTTGTTGTCGTCGGACACCAGCTCGAAATTGATATTGTTGGGTGCGCCCTTCGTGGTGGCAACCGAATCGTTCACCAGTCTGAGCGTAGTGGCGACCTTGAAATTAATCCGCACCTTGTCAATATTCTTCACCGTACAATCCTTGGGATTTTCCGTTGCTATGCAGTGAAACGAAGTGCGGAAGATACCGAAATCATCCAGACGGACACTGTTGCCGTCGGTCAGCTTCTCGCGCATGTTTCTCACAATCGCCTTGCCCACGTGCAGCACATCCTCTGCCGACATACCTCCCAAAGCCTCTATTTCTTCCGAGATGCGTTTCAAATCATACATCTTCGCGTCGCGCGGTTTTCTTTTCAGGATATAAACCAACGGAGACGTCTTGTCGCCAATCTTCTTGTAGCGCTGTGCGCGTACTACCAATGCTGTTGCCATAATTCTTAATTGTTAATTGTTAATTGTAAATCATTCATCGCTCAATCCGAAGGGGCCCTTTCTTCTGACCGGCGATACAAAGATAGCACCTTCCCCACCCGCTTCCGCCCCTTTCCGCTCCTTCGCACATCATTGCACACCATAAAGCGTTTTTCTGCAACTTATGACACCTTACGACGCAATAAACTGTCCTTTTTTCTTTCGCAAACCACTAATATTCACTAACTTTACATCATAAAAACAAATAATAAAAAACATGGAAAAATCCTCTTTCATCCCCCGCAGCTACAGCAAAAGCGAGCTGGCAATCTTATACAGTCCCAGCATCACGCCCAAGGCAGCCGTCCGCAAGCTCAACCGCTGGATAGCCTTCAAACCCGGACTTCTGGAACAGCTTGCCGCCACCGGCATGCTTCCCAATGCCAAGTGCTACACTCCGATTCAGGTGCACGTCATCGTAGAAGCATTGGGAGAACCATAGCCCCCGAAAAGCCAGGCGTTTAAAAGCCGAATGCCCGGAGTTTGCATCTGAAACTCCGGGCATTCCAGCCTGAAACATGAGGCATTCCGGGAGCAAACACCCGGTCTTTCTGGAGCAAACTCACGGGGTTACCAGCCCCATCCACGGCAGCCTGTCCTTATCCAGAACCTTCCCCTGCATCTCGGTCATTATCTGTTCCTCCGATTCCCGTTCGTCATACCGCCCGCACGGCTGTCTCACAAACAGCACGCTTCCCGTCCGACACAAATCCTGGTCGCGCACCTTCAGCATATCCAGCCGGGTATAGCGCCTGTCCGGTTCCTCGATGCGGCTTATGGAAAAGATGAAATCGGCAAGGTTCGCCCAGTTGGCGCTGCCCGAAATGGTATACATGTCTATCTCCTCCAGCTCGTTCTTCCCGTTCAGCTTTTTCAGGCTGCGGGGATGTGCCACAATAATCACCCAGACACCGTTGTTACGCCCCCACGCCTGCATCTGCGTTAGCATACCCTTGATGGCCTGTGTCTCCGTGTTGTAGCGTCCGGTTTCCATTTCCATAAAGAGGTACGGGTCGATGATGAGATACTTCAGCGGCATGGTGCGTTTCACCCGCTCCGCGCGCTCTATGATATTGGCGGGCGTGGGCGAAACCTCGTGCAGGTCCAGGTGCACCATGTGTCTGTCCATGAAAGAGACGATAGGCTGCAACTGTTCGCGGGTGTATGCCGCCGTGTTCACCTTGCCCAGCATCAGGCGGATAAGATTTGCCATGTGCTTGTTCTTGTCGGGAACCTCAAAGGAGAGGTAGCACACGTTACGCCCCGTCTTGGCCATGAGGCGGCAGGTCAGGTCGTTCAGAAAATCGGTCTTGCCGCTGTTGGGCTTTCCGGTGGCAATTATCAGTCCGCCCTGGTCGGTTGGATGGAACACCCGGTCGGTAAGCGGACCATAACCCACATCGTAACCGTGGTCATAATTGCCGTTCAGCACATTCATAATCTCATCCGCACGTTCGCTCACGGTGATGATGTCCGACGTACGGTGCGGGCATGCCGAGCCGATAATCTCGCGCACCACATCGGCGCCGTACGCCACAAGCACGTCGGATATGTCCTTGCAGCCGCCGGGCAGGACGGTGAACAGGCATCGCGTACCGAAATAGTCGGCAAGATGCTTCACAAGCGTCCTTCCGGGCAGGTCGCTGTCGCCGCAAATCACCAGCTCCTGCACCCGGTCCAGCCAGGGGCGGAAAGCCTCGAAACCTTTGGAAAGGTCGCTTGCCGCGCCGTTGGGCACGCTGATGACGTACGGATAGCCCGCCTCGCGCAACGTCAGCACATCCCTTTCCCCTTCGGTGACAATCAGGCGCGGAATATTCTCTTCGGCAATCAGCAGCGGGTTGATACAGTCGATGTTGTAAGGCGGGCAAGGCGTGGTGGGCGAATCCTGGCTCCAACATTTGGTATAGCCGGAAGCGGTGGCATCGCACGAGCGGTACTTCACGTTGACGGGCTGCCCGTTGATGTAGTTCACATAGGCGATGCACTGGTACATCATCCCCGCAGCATTCTTTTTATCCTTTCCGTCCTTGCTGTCCTTGCCTCCGAAGCAGCGGTGCACCAGACAGCCGATACGCGCGTCGATGGCTGTTTTCAACGAGATTCCCATATCGGCAAGATAACGGCGGGCGGCAAGCTGTCCGGTATCGGTGGTCTCCGGGTCATCGGTCAGCGGTTTGATTTTGGCAATTACCTCAGGCGACAGCCGTTTGTAGTCTTCGGGAAGCATCGATACCTCAAATGCGGCGCTCCCTCCGCCTGCCGATGCCATACCGCCCGTCTCTCCTTTCCCGGCACTTCCCTTTGCCACCGGCGAAGTTCCCGCCGGACTTCCGGCATCCTGCCACCCCGTACTTCTGCGCTCTGTCCAAAAGTCCTTCAGCTTCCCGTGAAAGTCGCACCCCGCATAAAAGCAGCAGTACAATCCCGTATCGCGCGAAATGGCAAGATGTTTTTTCCCGCACTTGGGACACTCTGCTATATAATTCTTCCCCGCTCTTCTACGCTCGGGAAAATCACTCAAATAATAAAACGGCTTCATCCTCCGAAATTTATAATTTATAACTCATAATTCAAAACTCACAACTCTCCCCATGCTCCGCTCAGCACGTTCCACTCCGCTTTCGCCCCCGGCCGGGGCGGCGCATCGTCCGGTATATTCACCATCCCTTCCAGCGGGTCGTCGTAAAAGCGCAGGCCGCTTTCCTTATCCGTCCACTCAAACTCGCTGAGCGGGTGGTTGTTGCGTTGTTCGCCCCGCATGTCGGCAATGTACTGCAACCGTTTCCGCCTTCCGGCATCCGCGGCATCTTTCAGCATCCGCAGTCCGCCGGCGGATTTCAGCAGGTTGTTCAGCCAGCACAGCCGCCCGACATGGGTGGATTTCATAAAGCGTTCCTGGCTTGCGAAGTAAGGTACCAGCAATTCATTCACCAGGTACACCACGTTGGCGCAGGCATCTTCGCGTGCCAGTCCCTCCTTCTGCTGGAAGCTGTCGATGAGCGGAGTTAAAATCCGCATTTTATCCATCGAATTTTTGTTGATGAGGTGAAAGAAATTACGTGCGGCTTCCAGGCTTTTTTCCGCAGAAGAAATCCTTCCGGAGGATGTATTATTCTTATTATCCTGTATAGTATATATATTATATATATCCTCCTGCGGTAATTTTACCGGTAAAGTTACCGGTAAAGTTTCCGCGGAATCATCCGTTTTTTCTTTTTCTTTCCAGAGGCAGGAATAGAACGAACTCATCCCGTACACATTGTCGCCGGGTACAATTCCGAACGCTCCGCTCAGCCTGACCGCTTCCACCAGATACCGCGCGTTCTTAAACTTCAGCGCCTTGCTGATATCATAGAAATTCTCCACGGGATAAACCGCATCCTCGTTCATGTAGGCGGTCATTCCCAACATCAGTTCCAACAGCTTTGCAATGGTGGAATCCGTAATTTTCCGACTTTTCCACTGCCCTATGGTCTTTTGCAGTTCCCGCACGGAAAGAGTAGTTTTATGTGCTTTCATAGCATTTATATTTTAAATTGTTTTAAAAACTGTTGCAAAGGTATACCTTTGTACCCATATTACCTATACCCACTATGTAGGTACAGGAATCAAACATTTCTATTTTATTAACTAAAACAAATTTATTATGAAATCGAACAGATTTATTTCCGATCATCCGGAATTCGGTGCGTTCCTCAAAAAAGAACTGGAACAGCTTGGTATCCGAAGAGAAGCATTCCGTTCCACCTGTCACATGAAGCAAAACTATCTTGAGGACATAAAAAAGGGCTCCATAATTATGAGGTAGACAGCTACGAGATCATTCTGAGCGCATTTAAAGAGTTCACAACGCCTGAAAACGCACAACGTATCTATCGGGAAGGGGTAAAGACTTTATTTCCTAAACTGAAAGAGTAAAGTTTTATTGCAGTTTTACGAGGAGGAATGTCATTAATTTTTCTTCATAAAACTTGGCATATTACAACTTAATTTGTAAATTTGTCGCACATTTATCAATTACTATTGCTTTCGTCTTTCCCGGATTTTGGGAGGGGCGAAAGCGTAGCGTACTTATCTGTATCCATCTAGAAAACTCATAATCACGTTTTTTCTAACAAAATTATCATCATTTTAATGTTCCTCTCTTTTTGTTTATTAATATTGTGCATAATAGCATTATTTACCAAAGATAATCATCGGCTCTACGAAAAGCGCAATTTGACAGACTTAGTAAAATGGATTGCTGCTATCGCCGTAGTCATATCTCATTTATGTACTTTTTATATGCATAGCCCAACATTAGCAACAGAATGCAGATTTCGCAATCTCTCAGTATCAATATTTTTCTTTCTTTCAGGCTATGGATTAATATGTAGCCTACAATGTTCAACCTCTTGCATGTTAGCGCTACACGTATGCGTCATACTATATTGTAAATTATTTATTCATCATCCTTGCTGTGTATATACTTCAAGGAGCCAACAACATCAAGAAACTTAAAATCAAACGAAATTACTATTATGAAATTTATCTTATACAAGGAAGTGTTTTCTTATTACTTAGTACAACAGTAAACAATAAAACGTTATTTTTTACTTTGGCTATTATCAGTACTATTCTATTTTCGTTAGGAATGAATTGGGTAAATCAAAAAATTGCGAGTCTTATAAAAATCTAAGAATTCATTGTTATATTATGAAACAAACTTATAATATTGTATGCGTAAGCGATGAAAACTACATACAGCATATGGCTGTGATGCTTTGTTCGCTTTTTGAAAACAACAAAAACAATATTTTTTGTATATATCTTCTTACTCCAAATATATCCCAAGTGTCCAAACAAAGACTTACAAAGTTATGTAAACATTACAACTCAGAACTCATTATCTATGTCTGCCCTATTGATAAGATGTCTCATCTTCCTACCGGACGATGGAATACCATCATGTACATGAAGCTTCTAATACCACAATTGCTGCCTAGTGATACGGAACGATGCCTTTTTTTAGATGTAGATATGATTATAAATGAAGATATTACAGAACTTTATCACATCAACTTAGCTAATAATATTATAGCAGCAGCAGAAGATATACCAGACTGTGTACACATAAAAAAGCGATTAGGATTACCACAGAATGAAGTGTATATCAATTCCGGAGTCATGGTATGTAATTTGAAAGCGTGGAGAAAACTAGAAACACAATTTCCAATATTCGATTTTGTTCATTCTATTACAGATAAAATTCAGAATGAACAAGATGTAATAGCCTTATACTTCCGTGGTAAACTAGAAATAATACCAATACGATGGAACATGGTAACATTTTATTTTAATCGAGTTCCTAAAATATTTCCTAAATATTTACCAGAACTGCAAGAAGCCAAACGTTATCCTGCTATTATCCATTTTGCAGCTCCTATCAAACCTTGGTTTCGTGACAGTCAACACCCATATGCGTATCTCTATAAAAAATATCTCTGCACATATGCTAAGTTGCTTAATATAGAAGTAAATTTGCACTTCCCCTATGGAGAAAAACTTACTCAACGCAAGCGATTTAATAAAAATATCCGAAATCTACTCAATCGCATCGGAATAATTAAAGACGCCGGCTATACGCCTTCTGTCCAATAATTTCATAATATATAAGAAATTACTTCTTATATTTGAAAACAAGTAATTATGAATTTCATTATTGTAGCTTTTAAACTTCAGAACTTATATAAATCATTGAGCATTTCATTTTATTTAATCTAAGATGAAAAAACTGTTTAGAAGTCTTATTAGCTGAACAATAGAAAACAGTACAACAAACAAATTCTCTTCATATTACTAAATAAGTACCCAAATATTGGTCTTATATATAAAAATAAATATTTATTGACTCAAGTTTTCATGAAACATAAAACATCAAACAATAAATATCAGTACTCTTACATAAACAAGTTTATAACCAAAGTTAAAACATTGTTTATTGATATTTTCTATCACCCAATATGCATAAATGCTTGTTTACACTATTCTTGGGGAAAATTAGTACATAGAAATTGGGGAGATGATATAAACGTTTTTTTAATAGAAAAATTATTTAACAAAAAAGTATCTTATCTATACTCCTCTTCTATCTCTATGCGTCGAAACAAAATCAATTATATAATGATAGGGTCCACAGCTACCATGCTTGGCAATAACCATAGTGTAATATGGGGAGCTGGAATTATTGACGCAGCAATTCCTCTCACAGTTCAACCGTTAAAAATATTGGCAGTAAGAGGTCCTCTTACTAGAAAATATTTTATTGAAAACGGCGTAAAATGCCCTGAAATATACGGAGATCCAGCAATGCTTACTAAACTAGTTTATACTCCTCCCATAACCCCAATCTACAAACTTGGTATCATACCTCATTACAGTGATTTCAATCATCCATATTTAGATAATTTTAGGAACAAACCCGATATTATAATTATCCGCATGGAAAATTACAATAATTGGCAGGAAGTCGTTGCTCAAATTTGCTGTTGTGAATACATTGCTTCTTCATCATTACATGGTCTTATAATGAGTGAAACTTATGGAATCCCCAATTTATGGATTGAACTATCGGGGAAATTATTGGGTGGTCATTTTAAATTCCATGACTTCTTTCTCTCAATACACGCAGATAGAAAGATGCCTTTCAAAATAAAAAAAGACACGTTAATTTCAGAAATCTTAGCTACAAAATCTCAATATATAAAAGGACATATAGATTTAGAACCATTAATAAATTCCGCTCCTTTTAAAATAAATCATAAATATATTTCAATAAAACATAAACATGAATACGCCTAAAATAATCATTAAGCAAATAGAGTTACAAGGGAATACGATTCAAACAAGTATCTCAATAGCAGGAGAAAATCAAACTATTACTACAAGTCTAAACAATGAATGCTTGCCATATTTATGTTTGGATAGAATAGATGCTTATGTAATAGGTTTCTTATATTTTGCTCTAAAGCAGGGATATAATATTGAGTCCCACCTACCTATTTCAGAAGAATTATATTATAATCTTGAATATCATTTTATAGATGCTATATGTATGGGAAATCCTCATTTACATCGAATAAAAATTAAAGCCCCAACAATCAATGGTATTCAAGATCTTTCCCAAAAAACGCTTGTAGCAACAGGAATTTCATGTGGTATTGATTCATTATATACAATTGCAACGCATAGCACAGCAGATATTCCCAAAAGTTTCAAATTAAATACTCTATGTTTTTTTAATGCAGGAGCAGCTGCAAAAGGTGAGAAAGAAATACATACACCACTTGTTCTAGGACGATTAGAACAAGCCATGAATTTTGCTAAAGAATATTGCTACAAATTTCTTTACATAGAATCTAATATACATATAGTTATACAAAAGTATATTCCCTACTCTCATATAGAGAACTCTACTTACACACTCTTACATTGTATTTTTCTACTCCAAAATGGAATCAAAAAATACTATATTTCGTCAAGTGATCCGTATACAGATTTTAATTTAACACACACACAATTCAATAAAGAAAAATATGCTTCTGACTATGACTTGTTAACATGTATGATGTCTTCTATCAATGGTATTTCGATTTACTCAACAGGAGCAAATACAAAAAGAATTGAAAAGACAAGATATTTAGCTAACAATTATCCCCCAACTTACAAGTATCTTAATGTATGTGTTAACACAGTAGAAAATGATACAACTTGTTTTAAATGTATACGCACATTGTTGTCAATAGATGCAGTGGGTGATATAAATCGCTTCAACAAAGTTTTTAATTTAAATATCTACAAACAAAATAAATTACAATATATCCGCCGTATGTGGATTAACGCCAAATTAAAAAATGATGATAACTACTTTGACATTTTACCATATTATAAACACATTCTCACCCCCCCCCTTTAAATGTAAAATATTATTATCAATAATTCTTAATAAGATAAAACGAAGAAAGCTGTAGCATAACACTTTTTTTTAAGATTTGTATCATGGAAGAAAATAATAAACGTATCATCCAGAATACTCTATTTTTATATATACGCATGTTCATTACCATGTGTATTAGCTTTTTTACCACAAGAATCGTGCTTGAAAAATTAGGAGTCAGCGATTATGGTATATATAATATAGTAGGTGGATTTATTTCCATGTTTACATTATTAAATAGCATTCTACAAACAGGAACTCGACGTTTTTTAGCGCTTAATTTAGGAAAAGGAGAAAAAGTATTAATAAAGAATACATTTTCAACAGCATTTGTTATCCACCTATTAATTGCTTTTGCCGTTTTGTTTCTTGCAGAAACATTCGGTTTATGGTTCTTAAATAACAATTTAAACATTGCTGCTAACAGACTAGAAGCAGCCAATTGGGTATATCAACTATCACTAGTCAGTGTTTTACTATCAATAACACAAACTCCTTATACAGCAGCTGTTACAGCTCATGAAAAGTTTAATATATATGCCTATTTAAGCATATTTGATGTCATTGCAAAACTTATTGTCATATATCTTTTAGTTTTTATCAGCGGTGATAAATTGATTATCTATGCATCTCTTCAATTAGCAACAAACATTATCAATATTACTTTATATCGATTTTATTGTACTAAAAATTTCTATGAATGCAAATTTTCTCTAAGAATAGACAAGCCTCTTTTTAAATCAATGCTTCACTTCTCTGGATGGTCAACAATAGGGCACTTCAGTGCAATATTCAATTCTCAAGGAATATCAGTATTACTAAATATTTTCTTTAACACAACAATTAATGCAGCAAGAGGATTAGCAAACACTGTCATATTTACAATTGGACAATTTGTTGATGGCTTTATTACAGCATCAGTTCCACAACTTGTTAAGTATTACGGAACCGGAGAAAAAGAAAAATTTAAAGATCTTATTTTCAATATCTCACAATATACACTTTTTCTATTGTCAATCATTGCAATTCCTGTAATGATAGAAATTGACTTTGTATTAAAATTGTGGTTAACAGAAGTGCCTGAATATACGGGAACATTTATAAAAATCAGCATCTTAATTAGCATAATAAGTTATTCAAACAAAATGATAGATCAAGGTATAGTAGCTATTGGAAAAATGAAACAATTAGCATTATGGACATCCTCAATATATCTTCTTGACTTTCCTCTCACATATTTAGTGCTTAAACTTGGATGTTCCCCAAGCTCTGCTTATATAGTGAGCATAATACCTGTTTTCATAGGTTTTTATACAAACTTGTACATATTGTCAAAATATGCTCAATTTCCCGCTAAAGAATATTTTTTCTCTGTCTTTCTTAAAAATTTAGTTTTGATGATATTGTCAGCTATTATACCCCTAACAGTTCATATTATCATCCCTAATAATGATTTTTTTAGATTCTTCATTGTATGCTTCTTATCTGTTATTTGTTCAATAAGTATCATTTACACATGGGGATTAGGCAATAATGCCAAACAGATGGTAAATAAAAAACTAAAAGTTTTTTTTAAAATCTAAACATTAAGTATATCCTCAATATCCATATAAAACATATAGTACTATAGTTAGACAAAATCAAAACATGAAAATCTCTGTTATCATTCCAGTATATAATGCCGAAAAAACAATTTCCAACATTATAGAAACATTATTATCTCAAACTTTTAAAGATTTTGAGATATTACTCATTGACGATGGCTCTACTGATAATACTGCAACTATTTGTGATGAATATGCAGCCACATACAAACACAATAACAGCAGCCCTTCTCCCATAATACGAGTATTCCATAAAAAGAATGAGGGAGTAGCTATGGCGCGTCAATTAGGTGTAGATAATGCCAATGGAGAGTATTCCATACATGTTGATGCTGATGATTGGGTAGATCCAACAATGCTTGAAGACATGTATAATAAAGCAACAGATGAAAATGCAGATATTGTTATAACAGATTATTTCATTAATAAAAAAGCATTTAATTCAGATAAAAAAGAAATCCTCTGCATACAAAAACCTTCATCAACTAATAGCCAACAAATTTTAATCGATATTCTTGAAAATAAAATTTTTGGAGCTTTATGGAATAAATTACTGAGGACAAAGTTATATCAGAAATATAATGCCAAGTTCTTTTATGATATCAATTATTGTGAAGACGTATTAATATGGGCTCAAATTTTAAAACATAAAAATATAAAGATCTGTTATCTCAACAAATCATATTATCATTATTTTATAAATCCGAACTCAATAACACATAGATTTAATCGTAAAAGCTACGAGACAAGGCGAGCATTTGCTATAAAATTAAATGAAATACTTACAGACTATAAATATAATCAAGCAAAACAAATCACTAACCTCAGTGTTTTTACAGAAGGATTTATAAATAATTGTTTGACCAAAACAGAAATAAAGGAAGAATTTAAAAAAAATGCACATACCGCTTTTCATGAAACTAAAAGTTTACGTTGGAAATTAGGATATTTAATGATAAAATTAAGGTTATATACAATAGCGCACAAGCTTATTCAATATTAAAATGATCAAAATAACAAACAAAGAAGACTGTTGTGGATGTGCAGCATGTGAACAAAGTTGCCCTAAACATTGTATATCGCTAATTGAAGATGCAGAAGGTTTTTGGTATCCTCAGATAGATGTAACTACTTGTATAGAATGTGGATTATGCAAGAAGGTTTGTCCAATGCTAAACAACAAAGATGAAAAGCTACCCATTAGAGCATTAGTTGCATATAATGAATCAGAGGAAATACGTCTAGCTAGTAGTTCTGGAGGAATATTTACGTTATGTGCAAAAAAAGTCATCAATGCAGGTGGCGTTGTATTTGGAGCTGTATTTGATGAGCATTTTGGAGTACGGCATGATTACGTGGAAACAATAAAAGAGTTATCATTATTTCAAGGTTCCAAATATGTACAAAGCCGTATAGAAGACAATTATTACAAAGTAAAACAATTCTTAAATGAAAAACGCTTAGTATTATTCTCAGGCACACCTTGTCAAATAAAAGGATTGAAAAACTATCTTCAAAAAGATTATAGTAATCTATTTACTATAGACTTTATATGTCACGGAGTACCAAGCCCTACTGTTTGGCAATATTATTTAAAACAAACATCTGAGACACTAATTAATCATTTTGCAAATCCAACTATCAAAAGTATAAATTTCAGAGATAAATCTAATGGATGGAGAAATTATCATTTTACCATTTCTTTTAAATTACTCAATAATGAGATAATAAATTTATCTTCACCTTTCTACAAAAACACATATATGAATCTCTTCTTAAATGATATAATCTTACGACCTTCATGTTATGCATGCAAATTCAAAGGCGGACGTTCAAATAGTGATTTGACAATAGCAGATTGTTGGGGAATAAAACAATTAGCTTCCGAAATGGATGATGATAAAGGAATCAGCTTAGTTATGATAAATACAAATACCGGAAATAATTTGATGCAAGAAATTGGAACAATAAAAAAGAAAGAAATCAATGTTATCGATGCTGTTTCATCAAATTTATCATGGAGAAATGTAGCACATTATCATGAATTGAGAAGATTATTTTTCAATAAATATAAAAAAAAGAATCTTTCACGTTATACCCAATATCTTTTAAAACCATCAGTCCTAATACGAATTATTCGCAAATGTTATCGTATATGCGGAATAAAACAAATACCAATATAATTATGAAAAAGATAGCTATCATATCACTTCCACTCATGTATAATTATGGTGGATTTCTTCAGGCTTATGCATTAATGGAAACTTTACGTCAAATGAATTATGACGTCACATTTTTGCAAAGAGAAAATTATAAAAAGAAAAGTCTAATTAAAGTTTTAATATTCAAAATTAAAACTTTAATTGAAAAAATTGGGTTAGGAAAGTTCGTATACATCATAGAAAAGCAAACCAATTCAGGTTTATTTTATAAGACTTTACCTTTCCGAAAATTTATCAAATTATACATAAAAAAACAATCTCCTGCAATACAAAGTACTACTGATTTAATAGCCTACTGCAAAAAAGAAGCTTTTGATATTTACATCGCTGGCTCAGATCAAATATGGCGTAAAGAATTTACTCCTTCGATAGAGGACGCTTTTTTAAATTTTGTAGCCCAAACAGAAGGTATAAAAATAAGCTATGCAGCATCTCTTGGTACAGACAAATGGACCTTTTCGAAACTAGAATCACAATTAATTGAAAAATCTTTAAATAGTTTTCACGCTATTTCTGTACGAGAAGAATCAGGAAAAGAATTACTAGAAAAAAATTTAAATCTTAAAAAAGAGATTAAAGTCATGCTAGATCCTACTTTCTTACTCACAAGTGAAAATTATCTATCTATAGCTGACAAAAAGATACGCCGAAATGGAATTTTAACATATATTCTTAATATGGATGAAAGTAAAATATTGATATTAGAAAAAATGAAAAAAGAAACCGGATACTCTTCTTTCTCTGTTATTAATCCCGAAACTAATAAGAGTTGCAATATAAAAGTATCGCAAGGATATCCAGTAGAGCAATGGTTAGCAGGATTTAGAGATGCAAACTATGTACTTACAGATTCATTTCATGCAGTTGCTTTTTCAATTATTTTCAATCGACCTTTTTGGGTATTAGAAAACTCTATGCGAGGTAACTCACGTATAATAAATATACTAAAAACATTTGAGCTCACAGATCGTCTTTTATTATCAACTACTGATATATCCCAAATAAATTGGGAAAAAGCTATTGATTGGAGAAAAGTAAACGAAATTAAAAAAGCAAAAGTCGCAGAATCAAAAATGTTTCTAAAAAATGCAATCGCATGAAAAACATTATAATCGAAAGATATTTATATTGGAAAAATATTATCCAAAAACGCCAAAATGCCTTAAAAGCTACTAAAAACCACCAAGTTCGTTTATATAATTGGTGCAATGTTTGGAAACAAGACTACTGGCTCATTAATTTTATAGAAAAACGTGGTTTACTTAAAAATAAACCTAAAATTAAAATTGGGCTTTATAGTATTTTTGCACCGATGTGGCTAAATTACTTAGATCATAATGACATACGCATTTTTATAGAGCGAGAAAATTTGCATAAAAAAAATATGCAAAAATGGCAACATCGTTTTCTTGATAACAGTCGTATTGATCTTTCATTAGGATTTGATTTCATTAATCATCAACAATATATGCGTTTTCCTTTTTGGATAATGTGGAATACCTTTTCACCAACTGCTACACATGATGAAATAAAGCAACAGATAGTAAAAATGAACTCTCCAGAAAATCATTCTTACGAAAATAGAAAATTTTGTGCTTTTTTATGTAGCCATAATGATATAGGTCGTGAAAAAATTTTCGATCAACTTAATAACATTGACAAAGTTGATTGTGATGGCCGGCTATTTCATAATAATGATGAATTAAAACTTATATATAACGATGACAAACTGGAATACCTCAAACATTATCGATTTAATCTAACACCTGAAAATTCAAATCATGATAATTATGTAACAGAGAAGCTTTTTGAAGCCATATATTCTGGATGTATACCTATTTATAATGGTTCAAACAATCACCCTGAACCTAATATTCTAAATCAAGATGCAATTATCTTTATCGAAATGGGAAAAGAAAATAGCAATTCAATAAAACTAATAACAGAATTAAATTCTAATCCTTCAAAATACATGGAATTCGCATGTCAAAAACGATTCATTGACGGTGCAGATGAAGCCATTTGGGAATATTATGAAGGCTTAGAAAATAAGATAAAAGAAATCATTAATAATATATAATAAATAATAGAGTTTATATCGAATAATTGATTAAAGCGTTCTTTGACTTATCTTTGTGGCCTAAAAAGTTCAATTGATGTATTACGACAAGATTCGCCACCGTCATAGCCAAGTGCTTGCAGCGAC
>NZ_JACOOD010000013.1:0-111308 GCF_014287405.1 Bacteroides sp. NSJ-48
AAAAATCAAAGAATAATGAACATACTGAACAACAAGAACAAGAGAACATCAATCTTCAAGGCGTTGGCACTCTGCCTGTTCGCCGCAGTGTCATTCACATTCGTATCGTGCGACGACGACATGGACATCCAGCAATCCTATCCCTTCACGGTGGAAACCATGCCCGTGCCGAACAAGGTCACAAAGGGGCAGACGGTGGAAATCCGCTGTGAGCTGAAGAAAACGGGAAGTTCCGGCTGTATTACACGGCGCAGGGTGACGAGGCGCACAACTTCATCGTGGTAATAGAAGATAACTTCAAAAATTCCTACGAACTGGAATTTGACTTCAACAACTCAAACCGCTCCGATGATGAGGAAGAAAAGGTTGTTGGCACCCTGCCTGCCGGTTACTATCATCCTGTTATGAGCCTATGAGGAAGTGCAGGATGATACTGACGCTCTGTTTCCTTTCGGCGGTCTGCTCTTTGTGGGCGCAGGGCAACCGCCATAGAGAAACAGGTAAGGGAACGGGACTATACCATCTGTCCCTGCATGAGAGGGCTTTCTTGTGTACGCGCTACTTTGAGGGCTGGCACTCGGAGGGTTGCTATCCCTACGTGGGCTGGGGGCATCGTTTACAAAAAGGCGAGAAATACTCGGCACGCACCATGACGAAGCGGCAGGCAGACGCACTCCTGCGGAAAGACCTGCGGAAATTCTGTGCCATGTTCCGACAGTTCGGGCGCGACAGCGTTTTGCTTGGCACGTTGGCTTTCAATGTGGGTCCTGCGAAGCTGCTGGGCAGTAAGAGATACCCCAAAAGCAAGTTGATACGGAAGCTGGAAGCGGGCGACAGGGACATTTACCGGGAATATATCGCTTTCTGCCACTACAAGGGGGAACGGCACGCCATGCTGCTCAAACGGAGAAAGGCGGAGTTCGCGCTGCTGTACGTTCCGTAACATGGCAAGTGACTGACAAATGAAAATCCGATGAAGCCGCAACTTCATCGGATTTTCCGCTTTTCATACATTCGGAATTTCTCCTTTGCCGATTACCTCACTATCCCTGCAATGCTCGATGACGCCGGGCGAAAATCCCATGTCCCAGATTGCTATGTATCGGATATAATCCGCATACTCCTGACCTTGAAAATTCCTCCCCGTGAGGTTTTTGAAAATCATCCTTATGCTTGTTCTGTCACTACTGTGCAGGATGATTTTTCCGTTCTGTCTGATTGTTTCCATGATTAAAACTTCGTTTTTGTGAATGTTATCGGAGATTGGACAAGGTTTCTTTGCCTACTTTCTTCCCCGCCATCATGCTCATGAAAGAAAGTAGGCGGCTTCCGCCGCCCGCCTCTCAAAATCGGGTGTAAAGTCCCGTTACCATCGTGAACATTTCTTCCAGCATATCGTAATAGATACCCTCGTGCGTTTCGATGTCCTTCGTCTCACACTCGAATGTCTTTTTGCTGAACGTCCTGCGGTAGAAACGCATGTTGTAGAGGTCTGCCCCTGCATCGTAGATGATGTCAAGGCGGTTTGCGCTTGTCCTGTTCCTCGCAAGGCTCATGCGCAGTCCGTTCCCCATGTCTATGAAGTCCCTGCTACCCGTTATGGCGGCAAAGCGTCTGCCGCCTATCTGCTCCAAAATCGTCTTTGCTATCATATCCATTGTTTTTTAGGTGTTTATGTGTTGGCGGTGCGGACACCGCCAACTTGTTCAAAATTCTGTTATCTCGGCGATGGGTGTGCATCGTTTCAGCCATTCCAGCAGGCACTCCATATTGTACTCGCTCGTTATGACTGCCGTGTGGCTGTCAATGGCTGTGAACCTGCTACTTTCGTAGTCATCTATCCACTCTTTTAGGGTTGCCACTCCCCAAAACTGCGTATCTCTGAAAATGTCGTCCAATACCTTGATAGGCTTGCCGAACTTCACAATCAGCGTCTGGTAGTCTGCGTTCATCGTTTGCCCTCCTTTCCTCCCTTTGCCGTAAGCCACTTGTCCCGTGCGGCTCGGCACTCGTCCAACGTGGGTTTGACACAAGAGAACAACTCTCCGTCTAAAGGGTGGTGGTAATCATACTGCACAAGTGTCCGCTTGCGTCTGCCGATACCCGATTGGAAACGTTCGTATTTCTCCGTACCTGCTTCCGTGCAGGTGCTTACTCCGTTAACGGTCATTCGTGTTGCCATAATCATCTTTTTGAATAAATTTTTCTAAATACTTTTCCTGCACTCCGAGTGCTTCTGCATAGACACTCAATTGGGCAGCATAGTAGGTACGGTAGTAACTTCTCTCCATTTCGTTCTTGGATAATCCGATATGCGCCTTTATATCGTTCAAATGTCTTTTGACGATATACTTGTAGTAATGAAGTTTCCTCTTTCTGTCCATAATCGTTGCTTTTAATGGTCGTTAAAAATGTACTGACAGGACTCTGTTTTTCATTACCATTTCGGGGTTGCTCGTATAGCGTTGGTGAATCCAAAAGTGCCTGCGTCCGTAGCCGTAATGGAAGAACTTGTCAAGTTCGTGTTTTTCGGCAAACTCCTTTACACCCCGTCTTAACTGCTCCTCACTCGTTGTCAGAGTGAGGAGGTTCACAAATTCAAGAAACATCGTGGGGATTTTATCGTCCCACAAGCAAACCATGCTTTCAAATCTTACTTCCATGTTGTTCAATATTATAATTATAGGTTGATATTATGCTGCGTTCATCCGCTGACGGATAAGGCTCATGTTACTGTTCACAAGGGCGATGATGCGGTCGTGGTACTCGGTGTTCCCGTTGCATACGCCACGGCACTGCACCACCTCAAAGGTTTTCAGTGACACCTCCACCGTTTCTATGCGCCTGCCGTCTATCCGTGCGGAGAGTATCAGGGAATTTTTCCGATTGTGGTAGCCGCCCACACAATGGTGCATTAGCCTTCCTTCCGTTTCCATTTCCTCCACGCTTTCAATGACCTTGACAAGTATAAGGTTGTCAGAGAATGCAAGTCCGAAAAACATTCCTTTGGTTTTCAGATAATTCTTCTCGTCCTCAATCGCTTTCATGCGTTGCTGTTCCGTCCGTTCACGTTCCCTTTGTCGGTTGCGCCTTGCCACCAGCTTGTCGTGTTCGGATTTGAGGTCGGAGGGGCAGACGTACTTCGGGCTGTTCGTGTCCTTGCCGAAATGCCGCAGGAGGTCTATGGTGTCGCACCACATTGAGCCGTCCGAAATGGTGTAGCCGTTGCGGATACATATCTTCACGGATGCCCAATACCTCTCCATGTCGAAACGTGATGTCAGATAGTGGTGCAACATCGGGTATTGCCCTGCCTTCATAAGTGTTTCGGCTCGGCTGTCGGAAAGCAAGGCAGGGATGAGTCTGGTCGGCACTATGTCGTGGAAGTCACCGTCAAAGCCGTTCCTGCGCAATACGTCCAAAACCTTGGACTTGGGATATATCGGGGAATAGGCGATGTGGCGGTATGCCGCATTGTCGCTGCGGACTGCAAGCGGAGAGCCGAAGGAGAACGTGTCGATGTAGCAACCCGACACACGCTGTATGCCCACCACCGCCATGCGCCCTTGTGCGTTCCACCAATACTGCCCGATTTCAAGCGAATAAGGCTTTGCCTTGCAGCCTTTCTCCATCTCCACGACAAGCAGGAACATGCGCAGCACTTGGTATTCTCCGCTCGTGGTGAGGACGGTGAAATACTGCTTCTGCGGAAGTTTGCGCTCGAAAGTTTGGCGCACTTTCAGCCTTGCACCGCACTTGGGGCAGGTGCAGTTGTCGCTTGGCTCTGCCATAAGCCAGCCGTGTCCGCAGTCCATGCAGGTGGTACGACCTTTCGGCAGTCGGTAGGCGTAATGGTCTATGCACTCACGGAACGCCCAATTCATTTGCCGTTTGGTTATCGGGCGAAGGCTTTTGCTTTGGGCAAGCACAGCCTTTTCAAACTTGTTTCTCGGTTTCATAATCAGAAGTCAAATAATGATGGTTCTACTTTGGTTTCTTTTTTCGCTGTCGGCTTGTTGCGGTTCTGCAACTTGCGGACTTCCTCGTCTTGATATTGCCGGATAGCCTTTTGCCGTGCCTCCGCTTTTTCCTCCGCCGTGAGTTCCACAACGTGGTTCACCGCCACTTGGCATTGGATAGGCTTGCCCACCTCTATCTCGTTCTCGTCATAGTAATGCACGGCTTGTCCGTAAATCTCCCCGTCCGTGAAGCCGTTGCAACCACTGTTCTTCACATAGTTCAGAATGTAGGTGATGCAATCGTCCATGTTCTTGGCAGGGTTGCGGTAGTTCTTGGCAAAGAGCGCATCTTCCGCTGCACGCTGCTCCAAATACATCTGTATCGTTCTCTTGAAATGGTCTGTTCCTTTCATATCGTCAAATTTTAGCTGGGTTGTCATTCAGATAAAGTATGTCGCAGTCCTCCACTTCGGCAGGTAGTCCGAAAAGTGGATAGTATGAGAAGTACGGCTGTGCGTTGCCGTCCATGTCCGTGAGGGGCGAAACGATTTGCACCTGCCAATCGCTTGTCCATTTGTCTATCAAGCGGACTTCTTCCTCCGTCAGCCCCGCCCGGTCACCGCCCGTAAGGTAACACAAGCTCCATGTAGGTATCTTTTCCGTTGTCTTGTTCATATCGCTGTCATTTTAGATTGTCTGTTTCAGTATTCCTCTCCAATAGGTCGGCTCAACCTCGCTCAAAAGGAAGTCCATGAAGTCCTTTCGTGCGTCCTTGTTCAGTTCTCGGTAGAGTTCACGGAACACGGATATGTTGCCGTTGATGTACGTTTCCACCATATACACGAAGATGTTGCCCACCTCGTAATATCTGCACTGCTGTTCTACTGTCTTGCTGCTTCTCTTTGCCATGTCGGTAGGGGTTAAAGGGTAAATAACCAAAGAATAAATCCGAAGAAGGCGATAGTGGAAAGGATAGCCACGATTACGCCTATCGCCACTCGGAACACTCCGTTTACAATCTCCATGATGATGTCCCAAAGGATGCCGAACATCCCGAAGGCGGTGCGCACCATCAAGCCGCATATCGCAAGCCCTATGTACTGCGCCATTTGTCTGAAATTTGCCGTTGCCGTCATATTTTCGCTGTTTTTGATTTTTTGTTTTTTAATGCGGATTCAAGAGCTGAGGGAGTTGAGTTTCAAACTATCTATCTGCCTCTCGTTTATCCGACATTTTTTTAATGCGTCTTTCTGTCGCATCGGTCGTTTTCGTTTCGGGTGCTTGAAAAGGTAGGGATTAGGGAATGCAAGGTTTTTCGGCCAAAATACTACCCGCAGGGCTGGAGATTTTTGCCGGAAACAGGAGGCTTGACCTTGCTTTCCCGTCCAATCCCGGAGTTACCTTTGCGCCCAGAACGGAAATGACTGCCTGATGCGGCCCACTGAAAGGCGCGAAAATGGAGGTAAACGGAAGTGGAGGCAGATTAGACAGGAAAAACTTCAAAAGAGAAATCCGTAAAAAGAAGAAGCCTCAAAGGAAAAGGAATATCGCCGGAAGCGTGAAACCGGGCAAACCACATGCAAGGAAGTATGATTTTATATGTTCGGCCAGACTTGTCAGATCGGGCGGATAAAATCATTCTTCCCGGTTTGCCTGCTGTGGGTGACGGCTTGTGCCATTCATGGGCAAGCGGTCATGCACGGCTTTCCGCTTACGGCTCAAAGGAACAGCAAAAAAGAAAAAGTCCTCTGAAAATCCGTAAAAGCACCTCCTTGGCATAAGCGCAAAAAGAAATGGGCCTCGCGTCATAAGTCTGAAACGATAATCGCTCGTTCAGGCGTGACGCAAAGCCCTTTTCTCCGCTTATGCGGTAGTCGGCATACGGTCGTCCAAAATCCTTTTGGGCGATGGTGTACCGACGGACAAAACCGCTTTTACGGAAAAGCCCGCAAAAATAAGGTGAAAAAATCAGGGAGATTTTGTCTTAATCTCCCGTTTTATTTGTACTTTTGCACTTGAAGAGTTCTTTGAAGGTTACGCAACGTGCAGAAGGATGATGCAGTAGATAACTAACTAAATCGTAACCTATTACCATAATGAGCGGATAATGCATGCTCATTTTCAATATCTTAGACCTTTCTCATAACTTCCTGATACAAATATAGCGATAAATAATAAGTTTGAAAAACCATGAAAAGTAAATTGATTCTGCTGTTGGCAGCTTTTTTCTTGTGTTCCGCTTTCAAGGCCGATAAACCGGTAATTACCATTTTTATGATTGGTGATTCTACGATGTCAAATAAGTCGTTGGTGGGTGGTAATCCCGAAAGAGGGTGGGGGCATGTCCTGCCCGGTTTCTTTTCTGAAGACATACGGGTGGATAATCATGCCATGAACGGACGCAGTTCCAAGAGTTTTATCGATGAGGGGCGCTGGGACAAAGTGCTTTCACTGATAAAGAAAGGCGATTATGTTTTTATTCAGTTCGGGCACAACGACGAAAAGCCCAAAGCCGACCGCCATACAGACCCGGGAACAACCTTTGATGCCAACCTGCGTAAGTTCGTTAATGAGACTCGTGCGAAAGGCGGTATTCCTGTTCTGTTCAACTCCATTGTGCGCCGTAACTTTGGTACGGCCGATAATAAAGCCGTAGCGGAAGCTATTCTTCAGGATGATATTCGCAAGGGAATCAATCCTGATGCCAAACAAGACGCTTCTCAGGGAAATAATGTGGTGGAAGGAGACAAACTGATTGATACGCACGGAGCATATCTGGATTCTCCGCGCAATGTAGCAAAAGAGTTGAATGTTCCTTTTATTGATATGAATAAACTCACCCACGATTTGGTAGAAGGCTTGGGGCCGAAAGAATCGAAGAAACTCTTTATGTGGGTGTCCGCCAACACAATTGCTGCCATGCCTAAAGGTCGTGAAGACAATACTCACCTCAACATATACGGTGCACGTGTCATAGCCGGTATTACAGTAGATGCCATTGCCAAAGAAGTGCCGGAATTGGCAAAATATGTCCGCCATTATGATTTCGTGGTAGCTCAGGATGGCAGTGGCGATTTCTTTACTGTACAGGAAGCTATTAATGCCGTACCCGATTTCCGTAAAAATGTACGCACCACGATATTGGTGCGTAAAGGCGTATATAAAGAAAAACTGATTGTGCCCGAGAGCAAGATTAATATCTCTTTGATAGGACAGGAAGGAGCTGTCATATCCTATGACGACTATGCCAATAAACAGAATGTCTTTGGAGAGAACAAAGGTACGTCCGGTTCATCTTCCTGTTATATCTATGCGCCCGATTTTTATGTGGAGAATATCACGTTCGAGAATACATCCGGTCCGGTAGGGCAGGCTGTTGCCTGTTTTGTCAGTGCCGACCGTGCTTATTTCAAGAACTGCCGTTTTCTCGGATTTCAAGATACACTCTATACGTATGGGAAGGGAGTGCGGCAGTATTATGAAGATTGTTATATAGAGGGTACGGTCGATTTTATATTCGGTTGGTCTACGGCGGTATTCAACCGTTGCCATATTCATAGTAAACGTGACGGGTATGTCACAGCTCCTTCTACCGATGAAGGACAGAAATACGGCTATGTATTTTATGACTGCAAATTAACTGCGGATGCCAACGTGAAGAATGTTTATTTGTCCCGTCCGTGGCGTCCTTTTGCTCAGGCTGTGTTCATTCATTGCGATTTAGGAAAGCATATTCTTCCGGTCGGTTGGCATAACTGGAATAAGAAAGATGCTGAGAAAACCGTTTTCTATGCAGAGTACGACAGCTATGGCCCGGGTGCTAATCCTAAAGCACGCGCTGCTTTCTCCCATCAGTTGAAAGATACGGAAGGATATGAAATAGAGTCTGTTCTTGCCGGTACTGACGGTTGGAATCCGGTTGCTAATGGCAATGCATTGGTAAACATTAAACGTTGATTGATAAAACAATTCTGACATGGTAAAGAATAAAACAATATTGGGAGTTCTTATTCTGCTATTGGGTTTGGCATTGACTGCCAGTGCGGAAAATTATCCTTACAGGAGCGATGTACTTTGGGTTACCGTACCCAATCATGCCGATTGGCTCTATCAGACAGGGGAGAAAGCTACCGTAGAAGTACAATTCTATAAATACGGCATCCCGCAGGATGGTGTAACTGTCTGTTATGAACTTGGAGATGACATGATGCCTTCGGATACGAAAGGCTCTGTTACGTTGAAGAATGGTAGAGCCGTTGTTACTATCGGCACAATGAAGCAACCCGGATTCCGGGATTGCCGTTTACAGACCACTATCGCTGGAAAAACTTATAAACATCATGTAAAGGTAGGTTTCTCGCCCGATAAACTTCAACCTTATACGAAGATGCCTGCCGATTTCGATGAATTCTGGGATAAGAGTAAGTCTGAAATTGCAACTTTCCCTTTGTTGTATACGAAAGAGCGGGTTGAAAAGTATTCTACCGACAAGATAGACTGTTACTTGGTTAAACTACAGTTGAACAGTCGGGGACAAAGTATTTACGGCTATTTAACCTGTCCCCGGAATATGCAGAAAGGTGCTTGCCCGGTAGTGCTTTGTCCGCCGGGTGCAGGAATCAAAACTATCAAAGCCCCTCTTCGTCATAAATACTATGCAGAGCAGGGATGTATCCGTTTTGAGATGGAGATACATGGACTCAATCCGGAGATGTCCGAAGCGGAGTTCAAGGAAATCAGTAATGCGTTCAACGGCAGAGAGAACGGGTATTTATCAAACGGACTGGATAATAAGGATAATTATTACATGAGACGCGTTTATCTGGCATGTGTCCGCAGTATTGACTTTCTAACTTCTTTACCCGAATGGGACGGTAAGAATGTCATTGTGCAAGGGGGTAGCCAGGGAGGTGCTTTGGCATTGATTACCGCCGGACTGGATACACGGGTAACAGCGTGTGTAGCCAATCATCCGGCTTTAAGCGATATGGCAGGCTATAAGGCTGGCAGAGCGGGAGGTTATCCGCATTTCTTCCGTGTAGCAGGTATGGATACTGCCGATAAGTTGAATACAATGGCTTATTATGATGTAGTAAACTTTGCCCGCCGGATAAAAATTCCTACTTACATGACTTGGGGATACAATGATGATACTTGTCCGCCCACTACCAGTTATATCGTATATAATGTGTTGAATTGCCCCAAAGAAGCGCTAATCACTCCTATTAACGAACACTGGACATCTGAAGCTACGGAGTATGGGCATTTACTTTGGATAAAAAGACATCTGAAATAGCGATTGACCATTAGCGGTCAGTGATTGTTATTAATAAAGTTATCACTGACCGTTAATCCTTATTTCTCATTTCTTTGTTAAAGAACTCCAATACCTCTTCCTGCATCTCCTTGTTAAAGAAATGCTTCTCATCCCATATCTTAGTCACAAGCCTGTCACCGGCATGTTGACTGTCCCATACTGTTCGCATTGTTTGATATGCATCTCTTACTCCTTCTATCGGGAATAACTTATCTTTGCTTCCATTGAAGAAAAGGGCGGGTTTAGGACATGCGATACTTGCTGTATGCGGATAATCCAGATAACGCCTTAAGTTTGGAATAAGCATGGAGTAAGCGGAACCGCCTTTATTCTGATTATTAGTCAGCGTCATCAGATGCTCTGTGGTATTCATCCAGCAGATGGAAGCGGATGCTTTTATACAATCAGTCAGCGCAGCCAGCATCCAGGAACGGTAGGCACCCATTGAGAACCCGAGGCAACCTACTCTATTTTTATCGACAAATGGCAGTGAAGCCAGAAACTCGGCACTACGCACATCATCCATGTTGATAAAAGCCCCCCAGGATGCTCCCATTTGCATGAAATTGGAAGCCAGTGCCTGCTGTCCGTCATAACTTACTCCTTCCTTTCGTCCGCGTTCTCCCCAAAACAGGGCGTCGATAGACAGTACTACGTAACCGTTTTGTGCAAAGTAATCTCCGGTATATTGTCCGTCGTAACAACGGACCACCCAATCTTCGGCATCAGCCGATATTTCCGGTGAGACTCCGAAAGGACGTACCATTTTCTCTTTGCCGATGGAGAAGTGTGCTCCATGATCGTGCAGCATTATCACAGCCGGAAAAGGCCCTTTTCCGTCAGGAACCAATAAATAAGCCGGTATGCGAGACCATTCCGAAACATTAAACCATATCTTGCGGGCTTCATATCCCGCCCGCTGCTCTGTTCCGACGACAGACATATCGTATTTCGCGGGAGCAGGTGGCAGATTCTGCATGCACTCCATCACTACATTTCGTGTTTCGATTTTCCATTTCCCGAAGTCTTTTGTGGTAGACTTTCCCCATGCTGCGGGATAGGTAAGTTGCTGTTTCAGTTGCTCGTAGAAAACGGGCATGTTTTTTGTCACTTCATAACTTACCGTATCAGCTTGTTGAGCCTTTATACCCAGACTTACGGTAAGGAAAACAGCATAAAGTATAACGCTTGGTTTCATAGTGGTATTTAAAATAATGACAAATATACGATATTTTCGGCGAAATGCGTATCTTTACCCCACAGAACGAATATGTTATGAGAAAACTTCTATATCTGGTCATAGGCTTATTGTTTGTATTTGCATTACCGTCCGGAGCACAGCCGGAGTGTGTCTTTACCCATTATTCGTCCGAAGAGGGACTTTCGCAGAACACTGTCATGAGTATTCTGCAAGACAGAAAGGGAAATATGTGGTTTGCCACTTGGGATGGCATCAATAAATTCGACGGGTATGATTTCAGGACTTATAAGGCAAAGTTTGATAACCGCATTAACCTGACAAACAACCGGGTGGACTATATGTATGAAGACCGGTACGGTTTTCTGTGGCTGCTTACTTACGACAATCAGGCTTGGCGTTTTAATCCCCGTACCGAAGTATTTGAACGTGTTCCTGCCATGAAAGAAGAAGGAAGCAGGTTTGTGGTAACTTCAATCAAGGTATTGCCTTGCGGTTCGGTCTGGTTACTTTCGGAGGGAGAAGGAGCTATCCGTATCAAGACCGATCCGGAGAGTTTTCGCCTTTCATCAGAGATGTACTCAGCTGATAACGGTTTGTTTCCGGCTGCACGTGTATACGATGTTTATGAGGATGCTTCCGGAAATGAGTGGATGCTGACTGACAATGGGCTGGGGATGCTTGCTGCCGAAAGTGGTGCCCTTACGTCCTTTTTCGTAGAGAAAACATTGAAGAAAGAGAAAGGCGGCCAAATTTTTTATACAGCCCAGGAATGTGGAAATGAAATCTTTTTCGGGTCGGATAGCGGACGCGTATGGCGCTATCAGAAGAAAAACGGCCGGTTTCTGTTATTGCAGTTGCCTTGTGCCTCACATATCGTGGCTGTAGGAAAGATTGACGAACATAATCTGATAATGGTTACAGAGACAGACGGCTTTTTTACTTACAATACGCCCGCTAAGACAACTGTTCATTATCCGGCTTCCCGTCTGCCGGGTACTCCTGTTCACTCCATTTATATAGACAGAAACTCGGAAGTATGGTTCGGGCAGGATATTGCGGGAACCGTTGCACATTTTAATGCAAGGACAAAAGTGCTGAAAACGGAAGTAATCCTGGTAGAGCCTACATCTACCGACCGTTCCCGTCCGGCTTTTCACGTGCACGAAGATATTTTCGGTTCTGTTTGGGTGCATCCCTATGGCGGAGGTTTTTCGCGTTTCGATAAGGCTGCTAATTGCCTGCGTCCTTTCTATAACGGCTTTTCGGATACCGACTGGCGTTTTTCCAATAAAATCCATTCTGCTTTTTCCGACAGGCAAGGCAATCTGTGGATGTGCACCCATTCCAAGGGACTGGAGAAAATCACTTTCCGCTCTTCCTTTTTCAGTATGATGACGCCGGAACCTCATCGGTATGAATCATTGAGCAATGAGGTGCGTGCTCTTTGCGAAGACACGGAGCATAATCTTTGGGTGGGACTGAAAGACGGCAAAATAAGGATTTACGATAAGAATCGCACGGAACTGGGATACTTCACGGAGACAGGTACGATATCACATACGGGGATACCGTTAAAGGGAAATACTTATTGCATATTTCAAGACAGTAAGCACAACATTTGGATTGCAACCAAGGGTGAGGGATTGGTAAAAGCCCGGCCTCAGGGTGGAGGACATTATAAACTGACCCGCTATTGCCATAGCAGGGATGATATCTACAGCCTGAGTGACAACAATGTATATTGTGTCTATGAGGACGTGAAAGGACGTATCTGGGTTGCCACTTTTGGAGGAGGAATCAACTACCTCACCCATAATCGTGGCGGACGGGAGATATTTGTCAACCACCGTAACAACCTGAAAGGTTTCCCTATAGATAATTGCCATAAGGTGCGCTTCGTTACAGGTGACCATCGCGGAAATATATGGATTGCCACTACGGTCGGCGCATTAATGGTAAACAGTGATTTTAAGAAGCCCGAAGATGCAGTGTTTCATCACTATGTACGTGTGCAGAACGATGTAAACAGCTTGAGCAATAACGATGTGCACTATATTCTGTCTACCCGGAAGAACGAACTTTATCTGGTTACTTTCGGCGGCGGGCTGAATAAGTTGCAGACTATAGATGCTGTCGGCAACGCAATATTCAAGTCGTATGGCGTGGCCGAGGGATTGCCTTCGGATATATTGCTCTCCATACGTGAGGATAACAGGGGTAATCTTTGGATGAGTACGGAGAATGGCATCAGCAAATTTATTCCAGAAGAAGAACGTTTTGAAAACTATGCAGACGGTCATGTCTCGCCTCATGTCCGCTTCAGCGAAGCGGCATCGGCCTATACTTCGTGGGGAGACTTGCTGTTTGGTACGAGCAACGGCGTCTTGTTGTTCAATCCCGATTCTATCAGGAAGAGCACATATGTACCGCCGTTAGTGTTTTCCAAATTGCTTATAGCCAATGAAGACGTTGTTCCGGATGAAAAAAATATATTGAAAGAGAGTTTGGATGATACCCGTGAATTGCAACTCTCGCACGAGGAAAATATTTTCACGATTCGTTTTGCCGCACTTGACTATACGGAACCTGCCGGAATACAGTATGCCTATATTCTGGAGGGATTTGAGAAATCTTGGAACTATGTCGGCAAGCAGCGTACCGCCACCTATACCAACCTGCCCAAAGGGCATTATGTGTTTAAGGTACGTGCTACCAATGCCGATGGAGTATGGACGGATAACATGCGCTTGCTTGATATTGAAGTACTTCCTTCCTTTTGGGAAACTCCTTTTGCCTATTTCCTGTATGTCCTGTTTGTTCTGTTGATTATAATAACGGCTGTCTATATCTTATTTACGATTTATCGTCTGAAGCACGAAGTTGTTGTGGAACAGCATATGACAGATATGAAATTGCGTTTCTTTACGGATATTTCCCATGAACTGCGTACTCCTTTAACGCTGATTTCTGGTCCGGTAGAGTACGTGCTGGAGCATACGCAACTGCCGGCGGATGCCCGTGAACAGCTACAGGTTGTGGAGCGCAACACAAATCGTATGTTGCGTCTCATCAATCAGATACTCGACTTCCGTAAGATTCAGAACAAAAAAATGAAGATGCAGGTGCAGCGTGTCAATGTAGTGGCCTTTACCCGCAAGATAATGGAGAATTTCGATTCGGTGGCCGAGGAGCATCACATTGACTTCTTGTTCGAAACGGAAAAGCCCGAACTTTATCTGTGGGTGGATGTCGATAAGTATGAAAAGATTATTTTCAACTTGCTCTCCAATGCTTTCAAGTATACTCCGAATGGAAAAATGATAAAAGTTTTTATCCATGAGGACGAAGAAACCGTTTCTATTGGCGTGCAGGACCAGGGTATCGGTATTGCCGAGAATAAGAAGAAATCTATTTTTGTCCGTTTTGAGAATCTGGTAGACCGTAATTTATTCAATCCAAGTACCGGCATCGGCTTGTCGTTAGTAAAAGAGCTGGTGGAGATGCACAAAGCTTTGATTACGGTAGATAGCAAGTTGGGAGAGGGCAGTTGCTTCAAGATAGACTTTATGAAAGGCAAGGAGCAGTATGACGAATCGGTGGAATTTATGCAGGACGATATAACAGTTGGTCTGGAGGCTTATTACCGGCAAACGGCGGATACGGAAGACGCGCAGCCCTCACAACCGGAAACGGGTTCTCAGGAAAAAGGCGGTGGAGATGCATCCAAAGATTTGATGCTGCTGGTAGAAGATAATTCCGAACTGCGTATTTTCCTGCGCAGTATCTTCGCTTCCGAGTATCGCATTGTAGAGGCTGCCAATGGTATGGAGGGGCTGAATAAGGCGTTGAAGTTTCTGCCGGATATTGTTATCAGCGATGTGATGATGCCGGAAAAAGACGGTATCGCTATGACCCGTGAATTGCGTGCTGATATGACTACCAGCCATATTCCCATTGTGTTGCTTACGGCGAAGTCGTCCATCGAAAGTAAGTTGGAAGGATTGGAGTACGGTGCTGATGATTATATAACCAAGCCTTTCAGCGCTACCTATTTAAAAGTACGTGTAAAGAACCTGCTTGCCCAGCGGCAGAAACTGCAAACGTTGTACCGCCATAACTTGATGCAGGCGGGAGCGGTTCCAGCCGTTGCCGATGAACAGAGTACCGGTAATGTCCAGGATAATCCTCAAACGGATAAATCTGCGGCAATGTCTCCCAACGACCGTAAGTTTATGGATAAACTTATAGAACTGATGGAGAAGAACATGGATAACGGTGACTTGGTGGTAGATGATTTTGTGCAGGAACTTGCCGTGAGCCGTTCCGTATTCTTCAAGAAGTTGAAAACCTTGACCGGATTGGCGCCTATCGAGTTCATCAAGGAAATGCGTATCAATCGTGCAGTTCAGTTGATAGCCACCGGTGAGTATTCCATGACGCAAATATCCTATATGGTGGGTATCAATGACCCTCGTTATTTCAGTAAGTGTTTCAAGCAGAAAATGGGAATGACACCCACGGAGTATCGGGATAAAGTGCTGAAATAAACCATTATTTCGTGTTCGGAATGAACATAAACTGTTGGAGCCTTGTTGTATTTGAATTACTTGAAAACTAAACAAAGTTTATGATTATATATTTGATATGCTTGCTGGTTATTGGCTTGATAATAGCCTGGAATATAAAAAAGGCTCCTTCGGATAAGGATTTGTGGGGAGAGGATGAGTAAGCTGTAAAAAGAGAAAGATGAATTCCGAAGTATCAGAATTTCGGAATTCATCTTTCTTTTAGTGAATATTATTCAGAAAACGGAAGCAATAATCAATATCCGGGATTTTGGTCTTCCATACTCAACTGGCCGTTGGCATCGATAGCTGCTTGTGGGATAGGCCATAATAATTTTTCTCCTATGGTAGCAGCGGCTGTACCTATCATATGCGGATTGTATTTGTTGTTGTATTCAACCAATTTACCGGTACGACGAAGGTCCATACGACGATAACCGTTTCCAAACATTTCGCAGGCCGACTCTTTCAATATGATGTCCAAATCAATATTATTTTCAGCTGTTAAACCGGCGCGTTCACGTACAACATTCAAACGCTCCAAGGCTTTGGGATCATTCAATTTGTAGTAAGCTTCGGCTGCTACGAAAAACATTTCCGGCAGTGTGATTACGTGGAGGTCGCGGAAACTCTTTCCGGCATTATAGTCAGCGGTTTGGCTGTCGTCAAATTTACGGCAAGGCTGTACAGACCAACTGAGTTTTTGCGTGGAGGCATCGTCAAAATCATATTTGGCAATAACCCCGTCCGGATATTCTGCCAGGTCTTTTACGTAAGTGGACATTGGCTCCATTTTGGCTGTTTTATCATTTTGTGGAATGATAAATGTGTTTTTCCGGTTTTCCGGGTCTTTGGCACGCCACTCAGCAACGGAAGCAGCGTCACTTTCCCAATAAGCCGGATAATACACTCCTACCATTTTGCCGTCAGCTTTGCCGCCATTTTTGTAGAAAGAGAAATAGTCGCCGATAGGCTTGCCTTTTTCATCTTTAAATCCGTTCTTGATATCCCATTCTTTCTTGACCAGTAGGGTCTTCATGAAAGTTGCATCGTAGCGTTTGTCTCCTTTTTCAAAATTTCTCAATGCATGCATGTAAGGTATGAAAGATGAACTACCATTTTTCATGCCTTCTTCGCTACCCCCGTAATAGTTGGAAAAGAAACTCTGCCAACGATTACCGTCATTTTTGTCATGCTGGTTTTCTGCATCGTATTCCACATCGAAGATGAACTCTTCATTGTCATCTCCGGAACGGTCGGCAGCCCATAATTTGGCGAATTCGGTTGTCAGTTTACGTCCGGCAATAACTTCGTCGGCATAGGCTGCCGCTTTGGTAAAGTAATCATCTTTCTTTAAGTCCCATGCAGCAGACAAGTAAGTTTTTGCCAGCAATGCCTTAACGGCTTCTATGCTGGCTTCCCCTCCTCCTTTTGTTGCAGAAGAAGCAACCAATTTGTTATTGTCGATAATGTTGGTCAGTTCTGTGATGATATGCGTATATACTGCTTCTGCCGTAGCACGGGGCTGTTCTTTGATTTCACCGGCCTGTTTGGCATATTCGGTTACTAAAGGAACGCCACCAAAATTATTGACCAGCAAGTAATAATACAAACACTCGATGAAACGACCTTCATCAATGTTTTTTTGTTTTATATCTTCACTCACCGTTGATTGTGCAGCATAGTACTGAATGGCAAGACATGAACGTATTCCATCGTAGCAATCTGTGTAGAAGTTTTTTACAGTCCCATTTTCAGGAGTAAAATTAGACCAACGGTGAAGAGCTGCACTGATATCATTGCGTCCATCCTGATACAAGTCTGTTCCGGAGTTGAAATAAGCGGTTACATCACTGCTGTTAAAGATATTTTTCAGTTGGGCGTATGCATCGTATGTCAGAGCTTGTAAACCGGCAGAAGTGGTAAAATATTCCACATCATTTACCGCGCTTTTATTGTCAGGCGTGAGGAAATCGTCACAGCCGGTCAATGTGATAGAGCCAGCCATGCACATTGTGTATAATAGTTTTTTATATAGTTTCATATTACTTATATGTTTTACTGGTTAGAATTTGATATTTGCACCAATCTGGTAGGTTACGGAAGCCGGTCCGCCGTCAGTCAGGTTTGCGCTTGCCCATTCCGGATCGAAACCATCGTAGCCGGTGAAGCAGAACGGATTAAGTACGTTTACGTAAAGGCGTAAATGTTTAACGGCTATTTTGCTCATCCACTTCTTCGGGAAAGTATAACCTAAAGTGATGTTTTTAACCTTTACAAAAGACGTTTTTTGGTATCTTACTCCCGAGCTGCTTTTACTGAAGTAACCGCCACCTGTTTTTTCATAATTGTTAGGATAGGGGTAAGCACCCATGTGCGGTGTTTCCAAGTAAGTGATGTCTCCTGTTGCCTTGTCCAAAACCGGAGTTCCTGCCGGGATATAGTAATCGAAACTCATCTTTTGACGGCCACGGTCGCTGATATCCATGTATTGTTCGTGGAAATAACTGCGTGACCATTGTCCTTGTTTGGTGTAAAGCATAAACGAAAAGTCGAAGCCTTTATAGGTCATTGTGGAGCTCAGGCTACCGGTCCATTTAGGGTCGGTGCATCCATAAATCTGCTTGTCCTCATCATTGATTTTTCCATCATCGTTCCAGTCGTTTACAGCCATCTGGCCTTCGTACCATTTCAGTTTATTGGGACTCTTGGGACCATATTTGTCGTACACTTCCTGTAATGTATAGTGTTTGTCTCCATTGATAGTGTGCATCGTGACTCCGTCCGCCGTAATTACACCTGCATAGGTGTAGTCGCGCAGTACATTCAGGCGTTCGCCTATGAACCAGTTGTTGCTGACATCGTCTCCGCTCGGCAGTTCTTTGATTTTACTCCAGTTGCGTGCGAATGCTACATTGACATCCCATGTAAAGTTCTGGTTGCGTATAACTCCGAAGTTGACGCCCAACTCAATACCGGCGTTCTGAACAGAGCCAATGTTGGTTGTCAGACTGCTTTCTCCGGTTTCCAAAGGCACTGTCGATTTCATGATTTGTCCGTCGGCAAGGCGGCGATAAGCATCTGCCGTTATATTGATCCGGTTCTGCAATACGGCAAAGTCCACACCGAAGTTGAATTCCTTGATTTTCTCCCACATCAGGGCTTGGTCAATGATTCCGTTACCGTAATAACCTTGGAATTCATTACCGCCGATTACAGCATAAGACGGTCCCGATGTGTAATAGCTTGTAGCATAATCTCCTACATTATTGTTACCGGTAATACCATAGGACAGGCGAAGTTTCAGATTGTCCAACCATTCCACATCTTTCAGGAAATCTTCTTCGGACATTCTCCATGCCAGGGCGGCAGAGGGGAACCATCCCCAGCGGTTGCCTTTTGCGAAGCGTGAAGAGGCATCGGCACGTACGGTAACTGTGGCCATGTAACGTTCTTTGTAGGCGTAGTTCAGTCGGGCAGCTACGGAAACCATGGACGATTCGGTATACGAGGACTTGGTAGCCTGGTTTTTGGCACCTTTTTCCATGGCATGGTAAGACAATCTGTCATCAGATATATTGGTAACGGATTGGGTATAAGTTTCTTTGTCTGTTCTATACATGGAGAACAGTCCCATAGCTCCCAAGCGGTGATTGCCCTGGGTCTTGGTGAAATCAATCTGGTTATCCCATGTCCAGTCCAGCCGGTCTGTGTTGACAACCGATGCATAGTTTTGCTTTTTATTCTGGTAATATGCCGTTCCGTCAGGATATTTGTCCGAAACGCCGGTACCCATGAAGATGCCTTGACGTCCATGGTAGAAGTTGGGAGAGAAAGTCGTTGTGAATTTCAGTCCTTTCATAAGATTGAAGCGGAGATAAGCATTACCGAACACATGGAATTTGCGGGTCTGATTTTCGTAAGCATCGATATCCAAATCAACCAATGGAGACGGAGTAGATGTTAAAGACATATTGCCCACTTTTGCTGGTTTGGCCAACAGGTTTCCGTCTTCATCCCACGGAGAAATGACCGGAGCAAACCAGAAAGCATTGTTGTAAGGAGAATACGCATTGGAAGAATCGGTAATCCAGTCATCCTGCACATCGTATACCATATTGACCGACATACCTGCTTCCACTATTTTAGATAATTTGCTGTCGAAAGCAGCTTTGATGTTGAAGCGGTCATAGCTGTTTTTCTTGAAAACATTTTCTTCGCCTTGATAACCAGCACCCAAGCGGTAGGATGTTTTCTCGCTTGCACCGCTTGCACTGATGAAGTGGTTTTGTTGTGAACCGGTCTGCAGTACCTGGTCTGCCCAATCATAACTTTCATTATTCATCCACCGTGTATACAAAGGTGACTCTTTCCACTCAGTGCCATTCTGGAATACAGACTGCAAGTCTGCATCTTTGATTATATATTTGATATGTCCCGTTTCGTCCGGACCGCTTGAAGTTGTATATTTGGCAAAGCGGTAGTTCATCCATTCCGTAGACTCCATGAATTTGGGCATGCGGGCTACTTTTCGGATACCGTAATAACCATCGTATGTAATTTCTACCGGTTGGGCTTTGCTTTGTCCGGCTCCGGCTCCTTTAGTGGTAATCAAAATCACTCCTTCGGATGCACGCGAACCGTAGATGGCTGTGGAAGAAGCATCTTTCAGCACATCGATACGTTCGATATCTTCGGAGTTCAGAAAGTCGATAGAAGAGACTACCATACCATCCACTACGTAAAGAGGACCGTTTGAATTGTTAATGGAAGATTGACCGCGGATTTGCATGCTGAATTTACCATTGGCGCGGCTGTTGGTTGCCGTGATGTTGACTCCCGGAACAGATCCCTGCAGAGCATCTTCTACGCGGAGCGCACCACGGGCGGCCAATTTATCGGCAGAAACCGAAGCCAAGGAACCTGTCACATCGGTTTTCTTCATTGTTCCGTAACCTACCACCACCACTTCATCCAATGCCTGCGCATCTTCTTTCAGTGTTACCTTAATGTTCTTCTGGCTGCCCACTGTAACGGTTTGCGTGATATAACCGATAAATGATACCTGGATTTTTGCATTGGGTTGTACACTGAGTTTGAAATTACCGTCAATATCGGTAATTACACCGTTGGTCGTACCTACTTCCAATACGTTTGCACCGATAATAGGTTCACCTGTACCGTCGATTACGGTACCTGAGATTTGGTGACCTTGTGCAAAGGCGATTAAGCATAGCATACTCAACGACAGAGTAGCCAATGCTCTTTTTGCAAGTCTTTTTAGATTCATAAGTTTGTTTTTTATAGTTATTAAATATAGTAAGGCTGATAATCGTAATGAGGTATTCTCACCCGTTATCGAGCACAAAAATACATGATACATCGTAAATATTATAGTATTTTTTGATATTCTTTGTGGAAAAATTAACTGTTATCCTCTGACTGTCCGTGTGACATATTCTCCTTTCTCCCTTCACATCTCCCTATTCATCAGGCTTTGCGGGTGAACCCTTTGTTGGGAGGACCATAACGGACAAGCACCTCATTTTTTTATGTCAGAGACACTACCGGATAGAAATTTCCATAGCGTCCGTGCTTTCGCAGAAAACCGGCAGGCACGAGCTGCTGCGAAAAACTGTTCGGGTTGCTTCCCCTCATGGCGGCAGGGTTTTGCTTTTTCAGTTCTTTGAAGATGTCGGCAGCGGAGAGATTTCTTATTTTTTCTTTTGGGTCCTCGGATGTTGCAGGACGGAAACAACTGCGTAGTACTTCTTCTGCCGGATTGCGGTGCTGGAAGATGAGGTTGTGCTCTTGGAGCTCTTCCTCTTCTTCGGCCGAAAACCAATAGCGTGCTCCATCCGAAAGTTCCTGTTTCAGTTGTGCATAGATTTGCTTGTGCTCAATGCAGGTACAATCAATTTTATCCTTTACCTCTACACAGAGAAAACGGCGGCTGCCGGTGTTGTCAGACAATAAGTCGAAACGGTTGCTCGTGCCGATGAAAGAAGCGATACGGGGCAGGTTACGGAAATTCTTTTGGTATGCCTTGCAAAGGTTTAAATCCGCCATTTGCATCAGGTTTTTGAGCAGTGGTATTTTTCCTGGAGAATATTTATCGAATTCATCGAGGTTCAGCAGTCCCATTTCCGACATTTTGCGGGTGGCATTGCTCCGTGAGGTAAGCTCCACTTCATCCGAATAGTAGCGGGACAAGCTGTCGGGCATCAGACTTTTGCAGAATGTGGATTTCAGACAGCCCTGTCGGATGCTGACGAGTAGGGGAGCTACGCTGTTGGCATGCTTTCCAGTCTGTCCTGTCCATTGGGCAGTGAGACCGAGCATCCATGTATGGAAACCGTTTATCCAATATGATTCGGACGAGATGCGTTGGGCCAGTCGGGTTATCCGGTCGATGCCATCCCAAACGGGAAGCTGTTCAAAATAAAGCAGGAAGGGATGATATTCAGGTACATGTTTGGAGAAAAGAAAACGGCTGATATCTTTGTCCCAACATAGAATTCCCCGGGCATGGGCTTCGAGGCATAGGGTATTCAGTTCCCGTTTGCCAATGGTGACAAACGTTTTGTCTGCGGCATTGGCGGGGCGGTATTCGGTTTCGTCTGTCAGCAGGTTGTAACGGAAGAGGTAACTGTTTTGCAAAAAGCGGTTTACCTGTTCTGTCAGGTTACATTTTTGCACGCGGGCAGGTTTGTCATGCTTCCGGTTTCTTAGTAGAAAGAGGATAAATTTCATAATGCTTTTTTTCATGGTATGCATTGTTTTTATTAATGGGTTCATGCCACTAAGTTACTATCGGCAGGAAGCCTTTTGCAAGCCTTTCTTATACTATTTTTATTGGTGGTACAGTATGTGGAAAGACCTTGTGTTATTGTATTTTCAATGTGAGATAATTCTTTTTCTCTCGTTGCAAAATAGGGTGTTGACTATAGTCAACCGTTCTGTTCATTACTGTTGGCTGTTCTGTTTACAACAGTCGGCTGCTTTGTTGACTGTTGTCGGTAACCGGTTTATCTTAAAGGAAAAATAGATTATCTCGTAGGAAAACACTATATTTACACAATATAAATAAATACTGCACAATGGCAATTCATTTTGAATGGTATGAGAATCCGGTTCCACCAAACCGGCCGGATGAGAAAAAACTCCATGCACGCATTACGTACAATGGAAAGGTAGGGACAGACTACGTGAGGCGTAAAATCCAGGAGCGTTGTTCGCTGACGGAAACGGATGTAACGGCTGTGCTCGATGCACTGTCGCATGTGTTAGGGCAGGAACTGGGCGACGGACGCCAAGTGCATCTGGACGGGATAGGCTATTTTCATCCTACGCTGAAATGTATAGAAGAGGTGACGGCAGAGACGAAACGCAAAAATACCAAGGTTCGCTTAAAAGGTATCAAGTTTCGTGCCGACCAGGCATTGAAGAACGAAGTAGGAGCTGTAAAGCTTAAAAATATCAAGCATGACGGACACTCCAGTAAGTTATCGGACGTGGAAATAGACATGTGTCTCCGTGCTTATTTTGCCGACCATCAGCTGATGACCCGTGCAGACTTCCAACAGATTTGCGGATTTATGAGGTCGAAGGCTATGGAACATATCCGCAGATTGAAGTTGGAAGGAAAAATACGGAATATAGGGCTGCCTATGCAGCCGATATATGTGCCTGTGGAGGGATATTACGGGATAAGCAGGGATAGGATTGTCAGGAAATGATTTTTAGACTTTTATTATGGATTTGCGGGTGAAGGCTTGGAAAGAGGCTTCACCCGCAAATGCTGATGGATAGGGAGATGTGAAGGGTAAAGAGATAAATGACAGATGGATATAAGCATATATCCTTATGATGTTTTTTTAGCAGGTAAAACAATTTTTAGCAGTTTTATGTCAAAATCTACACAAGAGATGTGACTTAAAAAATGAATTTTGCCCCGTGAACAAATATCGTGGAGAACATTATTTTTTTAACACATCTTTTTATGTATAATCAACAAAGACTAAAGAAAGTTGCTTTGATGCTCATGATGAGCATGCTTTGCCTGATTTCCTTTGCACAGGAAAGACAGGTGCAGGGCATCGTGAAAGACAAGAGCGGTGAACCGATGATTGGTGTCAACGTTTTGGTAAAAGGTACCACCAACGGTACCATAACTGGAGTGGACGGAGATTTTACGCTTTCGGGCGTGAAAAAGTCCGATATCCTCTCTTTTACCTATATCGGCTTTAAGAATAAAGAGCTGAAGTATGAAGGAGAGAAACTGCTGAATGTGGTTTTGGAAGAGGATTCCGAGTTATTGGATGAAGTTGTTGTCATTGGTTACGGTACGGTGAATAAGCGAGACCTGACCGGTTCCGTAGCTTCCGTCAGTTCGCAGGATATTGCATCTATTCCGGTATCTAGCGCTTCCGAAGCATTGACCGGTAAAATGGCGGGGGTGAATATCACTACTACGGAGGGTTCTCCCGATGCGGATATTAAGATACGTATACGTGGTGGTGGTTCTTTGTCGCAAGACAATTCACCTCTTTATATAGTAGACGGTTTTCCTGTATCCAGTATCAGTGACATTGCTCCGTCTGAAATTCAGAGTATTGATGTCTTGAAAGATGCTTCTTCTACAGCTATTTACGGTGCACGTGGTGCTAATGGTGTAATTATCGTTACTACCAAGAGTGGTAAAGAAGGAAAGGTTCAAGTGGATTTTGGCGCTTCGTTCGGTTTTAAGAAAGTGACTAAAATGACCGAAGTGATGAGTCCTTATGATTTTGTAGCTTATCAACGTGAAATCGGTTCGTTGGATTACGGAAATTATAATGATATGGATATTTGGAAATCAATCGATGGTATTGACTATCAGGATGAGATATTCGGACGAACAGGTAATCAGCAGCAATATAATGTGAATGTGGCCGGGGGTAGCAAACAATTGACCTACAGTGTAAGTTATGCTCATAATGAAGAAAAAAGCATTATGCTTGGCTCAGGCTTTAAGAAAGATAATATCAATGCAAAGCTTAAGTCGGAACTGAACAAATGGCTGACTTTAGACTTCAATGCGCGTTTGAGTTATTCTACTATCGAGGGTTTGAGTGGTGGTGCTGATACGAATGAGTCCAATGCTGCTAATTCTACTGTAGCCAATGCGGTGGTTTTCCGTCCGGTCAATGCTTTGTCTCATAGTTCGGATGATGATGAGGAGAGCAATGCTGCTTTACAGAAAACGCCTTTGGAACGTTTGCTGGCAACGAATAAAGGACGCAATTCTTTCCGTCAGAATTATAATTTCGGTTTGAATTGGAAGCCGTTTAAGAACTGGACTTTCCGCTCGGAATTTGGTTATGGTTGGAGATATGAAGATACAGAACAATATTGGGGTACTGACGCTGTAAGTAACTCTAAATATGGTTATAACGGACGTCCTCAGGCATATTTGCTGCGTGAGACGACAAAGAACTGGCGCAATGCCAATACTCTTACTTACGAAAATAAGAAAATGTTTGATGGTCGTGACCGTTTGAATGTGCTCGTGGGACATGAAGTGAGCAGCAGCATGGAGGAATCCATAGAGAATGTGTCTGTAAATTTCCCTACAACAATGGGATTTGAGGATATGAAAGCCAATATGGGGGCCGGCACGGCATTGCCGAACCAGTCTACTATCTCTGCCGAAGAGAACATGCTTTCATTCTTCGGGCGTGTCAATTACACGATGATGGACAAGTATTTGCTTACGGTAACGGTACGTGCCGATGGTTCCAGTAAGTTTGGAGATGGAAACCGTTGGGGCGTTTTCCCCTCTGCCGCATTGGCATGGCGTATTTCCGATGAGGCGTTTATGGCTAATACAAAGGATTGGTTGTCTGCATTGAAATTGCGTTTGAGTTTTGGTACGGCTGGTAACAACCGGATTAATTCAGGGCTTCTTTATACTACTTACTCGTTGAGTGGCAATGATTCCCGTAATCCTTTCTTCAATGGAACCAGTACACCTATGTTGGAACATGGGACCTATCTTTATAATCCAAAGTTGAAATGGGAGACTACCGTTACCCGTAACTTGGGTATTGACTATGGTTTTTGGAACAATCGTATTTCGGGTTCGGTAGATGTATATTGGAATACGACCAGAGATTTGCTGATGAAGGCGGAGATACCCGGTAACTCCGGTTATTCTTATCAGTATCAGAATTTTGGACAGACTTCGAATAAAGGTATTGAAATGTCGATGGATGCAGTATTGGTAGATACGAAAAACTTCAGCTTGAACTTTACTGCCAATGTTGCCTACAACCGAAACCGAATTGACAAATTGACCACCGACAGCCCTTGGCAGAGTAGCAATTGGGCAGGAAGCACTATTTCCAAATATGAAGATTTCCGTGTGGAAGAGGGTGGACGTCTGGGTGAAGTATGGGGATTCCGTACCAATGGATATTATACAGTATATGATCCTGTTACCAATCCGACCGGAGAATTGGTATGGGGCGATAAACAATGGGTGCTGAAAGATGGCATGAAAGACAACAGCCCTACGATAACAGGAGGTTCTTACTATCCTGGCGGATTGAAAATACAGACCGATGAGAATGGAAATCCTTTGAAACAGCGTCTTGGAAACACTGTAGCTCCTTGGGTAGGCGGTTTTGGGCTGAATGGGCGTTTCGGCAATAGCCGCACCGGTGAGTTGGATGTGAATATCTTCTTTAACTATTCTACCGGCAATGTGATTATCAACGGTACAAAACTGGCATCGTCTTTCCGTTCCGGCTCTAGGACCGGTTATAACTTGAATAATGATTTCCGTCTTGGTAACCGATATACATGGATCGATCCGGAAACAGGCTTGAATCTTGCCAGCTCTTCAACCGCAGTCTTGAATCATTATGGTGACATGCAAGCTGCCGGATTGCGCCTGAATGAAATTAATTCCAATGCCAATATGTATAATCCGGCTGCTGCTTCTACGATGCAGTTAATAGATTATGCGGTGGAGGATGCTTCTTTCTTGCGCCTGAACAATCTTACTATCGGTTATTCGCTGCCTAAGCACCTTGTTAAGAAAGCATTCTTGCAGAATGTAAGGGTTTATCTGACCGGATATAACTTGTTCTGTTGGACCAGCTATAGCGGAGCCGATCCTGAAGTGGATGTGAGCAGCAAGCGCAACGCCATGACACCGGGTGTGGACTATGCCGCTTATCCCAAGAGCCGTACGTTTGTAGGCGGCATTAACATTACATTCTAAAACCTAACAGATATTGACTGATATGAGAAATATATATAAAACTTTATGTTTAGCGGCAGGGTTGGTTGCTATGACTTCCTGTTCTGATTTTCTGGATCAGACTTCTCCTTCCGAACTGGATAATAAAACTACTTTTAATAACACATACTATACGGAACTGACCGTGAATAAGATTTACGGAAGTCTGACTCAGGACCAAGCCTACTCCAACTTTATGCCTATTATAGCAGGTCTGAATACGGATTGTGAATTGGTGGACGGACTTGGTACCGATGCCAGCAATACCTCCAGCGAACGCGGTAATATGAATTACAATGCTAATCCGGGTTGGACGCAACTTTCGCGTGTGTGGAATGTGATGTATGGCATTATTGAGAACGCTAATCTGGTAATAGATGGCATAAACAACAGCGAGCTGATTAAGACGAAAGGCGATGATTGCGATACGATGCTACGTTTCCGTGCCGAAGCTAAAGTGTTGCGTGCAATGATTTATTTCGACTTAATTCGCCTTTTCGGAGATATTCCGTTTGCTACCGGTGCTTCGGATAGCAATCTGGAAAATGTGTATGTAGGGAAGACTGACCGTGATGTTATTATGGAGGCTTTGATTGGCGATTTGGAAGAATCCATTCCTTATCTGCCTTGGGCAGGTGGTACAACTTACACCACAGAGCGTGTCACCAAAGGATATGCACATGGTTTGCTGGCAAACATAGCATTGACCCGTGCCGGATGGTTTATTCGTGAAGCAGCGAAGGAAGGATATGTGACAGCTACGGAAAACTCAGATCCGGCTTATCCTACTCAGCGTTGCGATGATGAAAAACGTCATGAGATGTATAAATTGGCAGAGGAACATCTTGCCGCTATCATCAATGATAATACACACTCGATGACTCCCACTCTTGCAGGTTATTGGAATGGGGTGAACTTGTGTGAACTGGATAATACCTATCGTGAAAATTTGTTTGAAATCCCGATGGGGCTGAATAATAGCAGTGAATTGGGGTATACTGTAGGATTTCGTGTAAACGGTGCTTTTCCCGGTGGTGTGTCTGAGGAACATAACTATGGTCCGAAAGGTAATTCCAGTGGTAAGCTCAAACTGACAGCTCCTTATTATATGTCTTTTGATGCTGCAGACCTGCGTCGTGACCTGACTTGTGCCCTGATGCAGATTCGTACGAAGAGTGGCGTTTATAAAGAAGATATGCTTGGCAATGCCCCTTTTGCCATTTATTGCGGCAAGTGGGACTATCGTAAGATGAAAAATCGGAAAGACGGTTGGTGGGATGCTGTGAAAGCAAGCGACCAGAAAGTGTGCAGTGGCATCAATGTTGTAAAGATGCGCTATCCTCATGTTTTGCTTATGTATGCGGAGGTTATGAATGAACTTTACGGCAGCTATAATACAGGTGGCGAGTATTGTTCAAAAACAGCTTTCGAAGCTCTTTCCGAGATACATACACGTGCCTTCAACGGTGACAAGGCTGCTGCAGAGGCTCATTTGACGAAACTCATTAATGAACAGGGCTTCTTTGAAACGATTGTTGATGAAAATGCCTGGGAATTGGCAGGTGAGGGTGTACGTAAATTCGACCTTATCCGTTGGAATTTGCTCAGTGCCAAGATTGACGAGTTCAAGGAGAGCTATCGTAATGCAGTGAATAATGGTTCATATCCGGCTAAAATTTATTATAAGTTCAAGGAGGATAATTTCACGATTGATGTAACCACATTCAATTACAACGAACCTGTGGAAGCCGGTTACTTTAGCGCCAATTTCTTCGGCAGAGAGACTACAGATGCCAAGCAGGAGCAACTGCTTGTTAATCTGCCCAGTATTTCGGCAGGATTGAACCGTGTAGTGAAAAACCGTTATTTGCTTCCTATCGCTTCTACCACGATTTCTACATCGAATGGCAAGTTGCATAATTCTTATGGATATAGTGATTAATCTTAAACACTCAAGGAAATGAAAAATATCAGAAATATATTGGCTAAAGGAGTATTTATGCTCCTTGTCTCTTTACTTGCAATGGCATGTACAGAGAAAAGCGATTGGGGTATTGATGCCTCGTACAGCCGTCCGTTTGGAACCAATGAGGATGGTATAAATGTGACAAAAGATGAAAAAGTAGCTCGGGTTACGGTAACTTGGGATGCCATGCCCGGCGTAGAATATTATATTCTTGAAATAAGCAAGAATGAGCTGACTGATGAAATTCCTATGGGATCGGAAGAGAACGGTAATCTTGTTTATGGGAATACGGTAGAAAACCGCATATTGAAAGCTCCTTTTTTAATTGACAATCTGGAAGCAGGTGCGGAATATTATCTGCGTATTAAGTCTGTGGCAAATGGCAAGGAATCCTATTGGGCTTATTTAGACGAACCGTTCAAAACAGTAACGGAAGAGGATGTATTGAATGTGCCTGCCGAAGAGGATCTTCCAGTTGCATCAGGTAAGGTACGTATGTCATGGGAAGCTGGTCTGACGGTAACGCATTTCGAGATTGTGGGCGGCGCTGCTCCTATAGAGCGGGCAATTACGGCTGAGGAAGCTGCTGCAGGAGAGGCATGGATTGAAGGACTGAAAATATTCACAGCTTATACTATCAACATTTATAATAATGAAACGTTACGCGGTTCACAGGAAGTGGTAGTGCCGGGATTGGAAATAGAGTCTACCGTAGATGAGATTACAGCCAATACGGCAAGATTCTCTTGGGATAATACAGTGGATGTGGACCAATATATCTGTCAGCCCTCTTCGGCGCCTACTCCGGATGATGCCACCGGAGCTGTTTCGCTAAGTGCTTCCGAGGTAAATGAACATGCCGTTATTATACCGAATCTGGAACCAAGTACGGAATACACAGTTTATGCTTTCTATAATGGGGCTATATGTGCACGTGCTACATTTACAACAAAGAAGGGAAAACCTGTTGGGTATACGGAATATAATGATGTTGAGGCTTTAATAGCCGATTGGGATAACTTGTCCGGTAATATTTTAGTGACAATCAGTGCAGATGCGGATTTGAGTAACAAATCTGAGATACCTGCTGCGGTTACTAATATTGTCTTTTGGGGTGAGGGAGCTACACAACCGAAATTAGCTGTTAAGAATATGCAAACTTTAGGGGCTATTGATAAAATAGAGTTTTATAATCTGAATATCAGTGCACTTAGTAACGATTGTGTTATTGCTCCGAATACAGAAGGTTCTTCTATAGCAAATATTGAAATAACTTCATGTACTATAGAAAATTATCGGGGTATTGTTCGTATGCGTAAGGTAAATGGGGAAAGTAGTCTGAAATTGAATATTGATGACTGTATTATTAGAAACTTGGGTACTAAAAGCACAAGTAACTACTATGGTATTGTTCAAACGGATGGGGCTGTGAAATCTGTAATCATTAATATGATGAACTCTACTTTTGCTAATCCAGGTGGAACCAGTGCATCGCTCCTAAGAGTTGATAAGGCTGATAATTCCATTTCTGTAATTAAAAACTGTACTTTCTATAATTTAGTTGATAAAGATGCTCTTGTGAGAGGAGCGAAAGGTAGTCTTACTGTAGAAAATGTTTTATTTGCAGGTAGTAATACTTTCCAGATATTCTATGATGATAAAACTCTTCCGGCTTCTTTAAATTGGTCGAAAGTTTATAGAACATCAGACCTTACTGTTTCAAAACCTGGTTCTACATCTACTACAGCTTTGTCCTATTCTTCATCCCAACTGTTCCCGAATGCATCTTCAAGTACCGATGTGCTTGATTTGACTTTCGGTGCAGATATTCCGAATGAAGTTAAGATAATCGGTGATCCGCGTTGGAATAAATAATAAATTTAATAACATGAACTAATATGAATACAAAATCTATTTATACAGTAGGCAAATGCTTGCTCCTCTTGTTACTTATCTTCACAGGTTATGCCTGTGAAGATAACGATGAAGGCAAGGAAAATACAAGTGCTCCTGTTCTTATTTCATGCAATATCAATGGTACGGAGGTTGATCTTGCTAATATTGATTCGGAAACGGAGAACAATTTGACGGCGGGTACTGATGGTTATGTGGAGTTTGTCTTTAGCAAAGCCATGCGCCAGACTCCGCCGACTAAGGATGAAGAAACCGGTGAAGTGCTGACAACCGGAATTTATTTCAATGATAAGGTTGCTTCCAATCAGATTGTCATCAATTATGAGAAAGTCCGCTATCCTTATTCTGTCAGTGAAGGTTCCGAATGTTCCTTATTTATCGAGGCAGGTACATTGACGGATATGCAGCATCGTCCTTACAGCAAAGATATTACTTTGAAGTTTACAGCCACTTCCGGTATTTCCGGTGGAGATAGCGAAACGGTGTTTGATGCTGTTGTTGATGCAAACGGAAGAGGTGATTATACCACTGTACAAGCTGCTATTAATGCCGCTCCTGCCAATTTGACATCGCCTTACCTGATTTTTATTGCAGCAGGAACCTATAATGAATGTGTATATATACCTAAAACAAAACCGTTTATTCATTTGATTGGAGAAAATCCTGACAGAGTGAAAATTCAATTTGCGTTGAATCGTGTAGAGGAGCAAACTAATTCGGATACATGGCCTTATTCTATTCACAATCCTAATTCACCTGCGCGCCTTGCAGGATATACCACAGATCAGAATTGTGTAGTATTGATTAAAGCCACTGATGTTTACCTGGAGAACATTTCCATTATTAACTTGTACGGTGCATTGAAAAGCCGCTATGACGGTGGTCTTGGAAAAGGTGGACAAGCTGAAGCTCTGTGTAGCCATTATGATAGATTGGCTATGAATAATTGTAAATTGGTTTCATTCCAGGATACGTGGTGGACGCGTTTCCAGAAAGTGAACGGAACGTATGGTATTTGCCGGGCTTATGTACAAAATTCATGGATTGAAGGTAGTACGGACTATATCTGGGGAAGTGGTGATGTGCTGATAGAAAACAGTACTTTTTATAACACGGGCAATGGTAGTTTTATTACGGCTTCACGTAGTAACGAAACCGATGCTTATGGGTATGTGATGAAAGACTGTACGATAGACGGTGAGGCAGGTATAACCGCTTTTTCTTTCGGACGTCAGCAATCAACTTCTGCGAAGGCGGTTTTCATTAACACTGCTTTGAAGATGGATATTATAGACGGTCATTGGACTGCGGGTAGCGCAGCGCCTGCTCTTTTTGGCGAATATAATACGGTTGATAAAAATAATCAGGTAATTTCAACAGGAGATATGACAGTTGGTAGTGGCAGCAGTCAGTTTACTGCAAAAGTTCTTTCTGCAGATGAAGCTGCCGGATATACTTATGAGAACATCATTGCCAGAGAGGGATGGAATCCGAAACAATATATGCAGACCCCAGGCACTACTATGGCTACCTTGGATGGTACTACTTTAAGTTGGAATGCAATAGACGGAGCTGCAGGTTATCTTATTTTTGTGAATGGCGTCTATTTGGCGCAGACTACCGAAACTTCGGTATCTGTTACGACTGCTGCTGACGGGGTATACACAGTCAGGGGAGTAGGACACTACGGAAGTATCAGTGCTGAATAATTGTTTTATAAAAGCCGGTAAATCTGCTGCCGGCTTTTATGTATTAAAAAACTTACTTATGAGAATATTGAAACTCGTTTATTTTGGTTTGCTGTGTTTCATCCTTTCTGCTTCAGTAGTGGCATGTTCGGATGATAATCCGGTTTCTGGCGGAACGGAAGTTCCGCCAGAAACTGATAATAATGGGGATGGAGATAATAATCCGGATACGGATAATACATTGGAAGAGTATCCTGCTCCGGACCGTTCTTCGATTGCTGCATTTCCAGGTGCATATGGCGCCGGTCGGTTTACTACAGGCGGAGCAGGTGGAAAGGTGTATGTGGTGACTTCATTGGCAGACACCAACGAAAAAGGGACTTTGCGTTACGGTATCAGCCAAAGCGGAGCGCGTACGATTGTGTTTGCAGTGAGTGGACTGATAGATTTGAACAGCCCGCTGAAAATAGTAAATGGTGACCTGACAATTGCCGGTCAGACAGCTCCCGGAGACGGTATTTGTTTGAAAGGTTATCCGGTTTCTGTACAGGCTGATAATGTCATTATTCGTTTTATGCGTTTTCGAATGGGATCTGATAATTTCACAACTGAAGGTGAGGCGGATAGTGGCGATGCACTTTGGGGAAAGCAACATAAGAACATCATCATAGATCATTGTTCCATGAGTTGGTGTACGGATGAGTGTGCTTCCTTTTATGATAATAGCAATTTTACTATGCAGTGGTGTATTATCAGCGAGAGTTTGAACCGTTCTGTACATACCAAAGGTAATCATGGGTATGGAGGTATTTGGGGTGGCTCACCTGCTACGTTCCACCATAATCTTCTGGCACATCATAGTAGTCGTACTCCTCGTCTATGTGGCAGTAGGTATACCGGTAAACCCGGCAATGAAAAAGTAGATTTACGCAACAATGTCTTTTATAATTGGGGACCTACCAATGGCGGCTATGCCGGTGAAGGAGGAAGTTATAATTTTGTGAATAATTATTATAAACCGGGGCCTTCTACCAATGAAAAACCAAATATTGTCAATCGCATTTTTCAGCCGAATGGAGATGATGGAAAAAATAAAAATGCAAAAGGAACATGGGGAATGTTTTATCTGAATGGTAACTATTTTGATGGTACATGCCCTCAATTAAATCCTGCTTATCAGTCTTTGCTGGAGGAGGTGAACAATGATAATTGGGTCGGTTTGCAGCCGAATGAGACATCCGGTGTACTCTTACCTTCCGGTGGAAAGTCTGCTATTCAGGCTAACTCGGAATTTACAATAACCGATGATGCGGCATTATTTACGCAGTCTGCTTCAGAAGCTTATAAAGCCGTACTGCTGTATGCCGGTGCTTCGTTGAAGTCTGATGCGGTGGACAGGCGTATAGTAGACAATGTACGTAATGGAGATTATACGGCCTCAGGAAGTAACGGCAGTGTGCTGGGACTTATTGATAAGGCAACGGATGTGGGAGGATGGCCTGTATATGTGAAAGAGAATGCCCCTGTGGATACAGACGGCGACGGAATGCCGGATGCTTGGGAGGCAGCCAATGGGCTGAATCCGAAAAGTTCTGCAGATGGAGTCAAATATAATCTGAGTAAGGAATATACAAATTTGGAAGTATATATCAATAGCTTGGTAGAGAAACTTTATCCGGCTAAATGATATTTGTATAATTACATATTTGGATTAAAAAACGGATAAGATATGAAAGGTATATATTGGTTGTTCTATTTGCTATTTGTTTTGGGATTCGGGGTTATTTCCTGTTCCGGAGATGATCCGATTGTAGATTCGGAAGGAAATATAGGTAGCAACGGCGACGATGAAAGCAATGGTGAGGAAAACGACTCTCCTGATACCGGAGTGAAAACATTGGACTATGGCGAGTTATTTGCTTTTCCTTATGCTGAAGGTCATGGTCGCAATGCGACCGGTGGCCGCGGAGGTGCTGTATATGTTGTGACACGTTTGGATGACCCTGCCAGCAAGCCGGAAGGAACTTTACGATATGCAGTAGAGAAAAGCGGTGCACGAACTGTTGTTTTTGCAATTTCCGGTACTATCATGCTGGAACGTGAACTTAAAACAAAAAATGACAATCTTACGATTGCAGGGCAGACCTCGCCGGGAGGAATCTGTATAGCAAATTATCCTTTTACCATAAACTCTGATAATGTGATAATCAGATTTATTCGCTTCCGTCCGGGTAATATCAATACGGATAATGATGGTCTGGGAGGTTCGGATAATAAGAATATTATTATCGATCATTGTTCTGTAAGTTGGGGAACGGATGAAGGATTGTCTGTATATGGTTCGGAATATACTACGGTACAGTGGTGCTTGGTTGCGCAGTCATTGCGAGCAACTCCTGCCAAAATAACAGGAGAGAAATTTAATACTCATGGATACGGAGGCAATTGGGGAGGACACTATGCTTCTTATCACCATAATATAATTGCTCATTGCGAAAGCCGGGTACCACGTCTTGGACCTCGCTACACGACATTGGCTCTTGATAAGGGTGAACTTGTTGATATACGCAATAATGTGTACTATAATTATGCGGGAGAAGGCTGTTATGGCGGTGAAGCTCAAAAGGTGAATCTTGTAAACAATTATTATAAACCCGGACCTGCAACTAAACTTTTTACCGGCAGTAAGGAAAAACGTCAGTATCGCATTGCCAAACCCGATGTGTATCCGAAAGATTATTCGGGAGCAGATTATAAAAAATGGCTTCAGACCTGGGGCAGGTTTTATGTTAGTGGAAACTGTGTGGAAGGATATAGTGACGTGACTGCCGATAACTGGCAAGATGGTGTATTCGGACAAATGGATGCTAAAAATTGCGAAGGCGGGGAGAGTTCAGCCCTTTGGAAAGAACATACAAGCATAAAGGTAAATTCTCCTGTTTCCGGAGCCGGACATGTGACGACCCATTCTGCCGTTGATGCTTATGATATGGTTTTACAATATGCCGGTGCTTGCAATTATAGGGATAAGCTTGATGAACTTATTATAAGTGATGTCAGAAAAGGTGTGGCAACTTGTACAGGCAGTGCCAAAGAATGGGAATCATTGAAGGGATGGTCGGATAATAAACCGGGATATATCAATAAGCCGTCTGACATTGGTACTAATGCCGGACAATTGGATGAAAAGGGATTCCCGGTTCTGGCAACAGATACTGAAATATGCACTGAAGATACTGACAGTGACGGAATTCCGGATTATTGGGAAAAGGAATATGGGCTTGATTTTAAGAAAAATGATGCGAATGAACGGACTGTTGATGTTAATGGTAAATATACTAACATCGAGATGTATATGAACAGTCTTGTACACGGTATTATGGAGGCTGGCAGTAAAGGCGGTGCTGTGGCTGATTGAGATGTGTTTTGTTTAAAAAGAATTTGTTATGAAAAAGAACTTGTTATTGGCTGTCTGCATGGCAGGGGTTATGGTATCTTTTGTTTCTGAGGCATTTGGACAGAGTTTGCCGGTATATGATACTCCCGACCGTTCTAAGATTCCGGCTTTTCCGGGTGCAGACGGAGCAGGAAAATACACAACCGGAGGAGCCGGTGGTGAGGTATTGGTCGTAAACTCTTTGAAAGATGACGGAACAGAGGGTACTTTACGTTGGGCCTTGAGAAAGAAGGGACCTCGTACTATAGTTTTTGCTGTTAGTGGCTTGATTGAATTGCAGTCACCTCTGAAAATTAATAACGGTGATGTTACCATTGCTGGACAAACAGCGCCGGGAGATGGTATCTGTTTGAAAAATTATACGTTGAGCGTACAGGCAGATAATGTAATAATCCGTTTTATCCGTTCGCGTATGGGGGCAGAGATAAAACAAAAAGGCGATGATGCGATGAATGGTTTTAAACATCATCGTAATATCATTATTGACCATTGCTCCATGAGTTGGAGTACCGATGAATGTGCAACTTTTTATGATAACAGTAATTTTACGTTGCAATGGTGTATTATCAGCGAAAGCCTTGCAAATTCCATTCACGAAAAAGGTGCTCATGGGTATGGTGGTATATGGGGCGGTCAAACGGCGTCTTTTCATCATAACCTGCTGGCGCATCATATGAACCGTACTCCGCGTTTATGCGGAAGTCGTTATACTGGCAAGCCTGAAGATGAAAAAGTGGATTTGTTCAATAATGTAATCTATAATTTTGGTAGTGATGGAGCGTATGCCGGTGAAGGAGGAAGCTATAACTTTATAAATAATTATTATAAACCGGGACCTCATACGGCTACTAAATCATCTTACAAACGTTTGTTTACTGCTTATTCCGATGATGGGAAACATCAAAATGTAAAAGGAACGCATGGTGTATTCTTCTTTTCCGGAAATTATATGGATCCCACTTGTGAAAAACTGAACGAGAAACAACGTCAGGAGATGATGTTGGTTAATAAGGATAATACAGTTGGATTGATAGTGAAGAATAATTTTGCTCCGAAAAGCGATTTGCTGGCAAAGCAGCCGTTCGATTTTGCAGAACGTACTTCTTTGCAGTCTACATGGGATGCTTTTGAAGCTGTCCTTCAATTCGCCGGCGCATCATACAGCCGTGACATAAATGATAAGCGTATTGTAGGGGAAACCCGTAAAGGGATATATACCAATGAGGGTAGTCATGGGAGTACAAATGGCATGATAGACAGACCGGAGGATGTTGGTGGGTGGCCTGAATATAATTCTAAAACAGCTTTGGCTGATGCCGATTTGGATGGTATGCCCGATGAATGGGAGATAGCTAACGGGTTGAATCCGAATGATGCCTCGGATAGTAAAAATTATAACTTAAATGCAAATTATACGAATTTGGAGATTTATCTGAATAGTTTAGTGGAACATCTCTTTCCCTAATGAATCTCTTCTTTCTTAAATAGGAGCATTTGGTAACTATCCTAAAGAATAAGATGGTATATGGAAATGATTGATTATAATTACTCCATATACCATCTTTATATTTAATATTCTGTATTGTCTACTAATTCTTATCTATTCAGACATACTATTTTGAAAAGAATCTGAGCCTATTTATGAGATAGCATCAATAAAGACTTGGAATTTTAAATGTATATGTAACCTTACATTATGGTAAACTAATCGGTAGGGAGAAACGTATACCTTTCTCCGGCTTTGGTCTTGATGTCATAAATATACGATTGCTGCTTTTGAGGTACTGATAGCGGTGCATTGGCTGCAACCAACGGCTTCCGTATCGGTTGGGATAGCAGCAGTGGATTATTGCATGACTCTTCTGTCGCCGGTGTCAGCTTTTCTCCATTCAGATATAAAGGGGAGGTGGTACGTATGCGTAAGGTTCCGCCGATGGTGGAAGTTATGGTAACCGTTTGCACTTTCCCTTTTTCCCATTTCATCTCTTCCAGCAGAAAACCGCCGCGACAGCGAATTCCTTTTATAGTGCCATGTTCCCACACATCGGGCAATGCAGGCAGGAGATGAATGGCACCGTCATGGCTTTGTACAAGCATTTCGGCTATGCCGGCCGTGCAGCCGAAATTGCCGTCTATCTGAAAAGGCGGATGGGCATCGAACAGATTAGGATAGGTTCCCCCGTTTTGTCCGCGTTCATCGGTGGTGGGGTGGAGTTGTTCGGTAATCAGTTTGTAGGCGTGATTACCGTCGAGCAGCCGTGCCCATAGACAGACTTTCCATCCCATAGACCAACCGGTGGAGTGGTCTCCACGGGCAATCAGCGATTTCTTGGCCGCTTCAAAAAGAACGGGAGAATTATAGGCGCTGATTTGACGGCCTGGATATAGTCCCCATAGGTGGGAAACATGACGGTGGTGGTCCTGAGGATTGTCCCAGTCTTCCATCCATTCTTGCAACTGTCCCCAGCGTCCTACCTGCATGGGTGCCAAATGCTTGGCCACAGTTTGCAGGCTGTCTGTGAAGGATTTATGCTCATTCATTAAGGTGGCGGCTTGAATGGTATTGTGGAAGAGGTCGTAAACCATTTGATTATCCATCGTAGCACCGGCAACAATTACAAAATCGCGTTTACCGTTAACAGACGGACTGTTTTCCGGTGAATAGGAAGGAGCTACTACCAGCCAGTTGTTTTGGGGTTCGCGTACTAAGAAGTCCAGATAAAATTCGCAGGCGCCGCGCATAATCGGATAAACCTCTGCCAAGTAGTTCTTATCGCCGGAGAACAGATACCGATCCCATAAGTGCTGGCAGAACCAGGCGTTACAAGTGGGCCAAACGCCATATTTAGGACCGTCTACGGCGCCTGTACTGCGCCATATATCGGTGTTGTGATGCAACGTCCAGCCACGGCAGCCGTACATGGCGGCACTCTCGCGACCTTGTATGGCTACTTCTTTTACCAATTGCAGAAACGGCTCGTGCATTTCGGGTAAGGCAGTGGTTTCTGCCGGCCAATAATTCATTTCTACGTTAATGTCGGTGGTGTACTTCCCGTCCCAGGGAGCGCGCAACTGATAGTTCCAGATGCCTTGCAGGTTGGCGGCTTGTCCGCCCGGCTGTGAAGAGCATATTAAAAGATAACGTCCGAATTGGAAGTATAGGGCAGCCATTTGCGGATCGGCAGTAGAACTGAATTCTTTTACACGTTGGTCTGTCGGTTTCTTGACTTGGGAATTGCTGCCCAAGTCGAGGGAAACGCGGTTAAAGTATTTTTGATAGGCGGCAATGTGGGCTTCTTTTCTTTTTGTGTAGTTCTTGCCGGCCTGCTTCATGTATTGCCGTGCGGTTTTAAGTGCATCTCCCGATACGTCTTTGTAGTTTATGAAGTTTGTGCCGATGGATACGTACAGAACAACGCTATTGGCATTCTTGACTTGCAAAGTACTGTCGGAGGTTGCTTTTAGCGTACCGCCGTTATTCTCAATCCGGGTAAGTGCGGTGAATCGAACCTTTCCTTCAATGCCTTCGTGGTCGTTGGCCTTTCCGTTGAGTTGCAATTCGTTGCGGGAAGAGATGCGGCGCTCTGTGTTTTCGGTATAAGGAGTGGTGTAATGCGCAGTGAAAGAAATGCTTCCTTTTTTCGAGGCTGTTAGTCTGATAACTAATAACCGGTCGGGAAATGAGGTGAATGTTTCCCGTACGTAAGTAATGCCATTGGCTGTGAAACGGGTGGTGGCTATTGCCCTTTCAATATCCAGATCCCGGTAATAGTCATCGTATTTACTGATTCCTTCAAAATCGAGATGCAGTGTGCCGACCGTTTGATACGGCATTCCATTGGCGGATTGTGAACAGATGGCAGGGCCGCATAACTCTTGCGCTTCTTTATTTTTCCCTTCGAATATCAGTTGGCGTATGCGGGACAACGCTTCTTTTGCCTTGGGATTGGTGTTGTTGTGAGGTGAACCGCCCCAAACAGTCTCTTCATTGAGCTGGAACCGTTCGTGTATGGGGTCGCCGAAGACCATTGCTCCCAAGCTTCCGTTGCCCAATGGCAGAGCTTCTACCCATTGTCTGGCAGGGCTGTCGTACCATAGTTTCAGGACGATATCATTTTGTGCCGTCACCTTACCGCCGATACAGCAAAAGGTAAGGATTAGCATGAACCATTTTTTGATCATAGCTTGTCAGTTTATCCGTTTTAAGATTTCTTCCGCTTTGTCTGCGATATAATCGGGGTGAAACTCCTCTAACTCTGTCCGTGGACGGAACCCCCAGGTTACTCCGCAAGACGTTACTCCGGCATTGATTGCCGTCTGCATATCCACGCCGGAATCTCCTACATAAAGCACATCTTTTCTATCTGTTTTGGCAATGGATAGAATATCGTCTACAATGGTCGGGTCGGGTTTCACGTTTACTCCTTCCCGTTGGCCGAATACGGCGACAAAGTTTATTTTCGGGAAATAGTGAGCTATCAGTTTTTGAGTTGCTGCTTGGTATTTATTGGATGCAACCGCTATTTGCAGTCCCAGCGACTGTAATTGTTCCAGCAGTTCGGGTATGCCGGGATAGGGACGGCTCTTGTCGGCATTGTGTGCATCGTAGTAAGGAATGAATTCCTTACGGACACGGAGCACATTTTCCTCGCTCTTCTCTCCTTCGGGAAGGGCCCGCTCAAATAGTTTGTTGATTCCGTTGCCCACCATGAAGTTATAGGCTGATTCCTCGTGGGTGGGGTAACCAAGTACGCTCAATGCATGGTTGGTGCTTTGCGCCAAATCGGCAATGGTATTTAATAATGTACCGTCTAAGTCGAATATAACAAGTTTCTTCATTGTTTTCTCTTTTTTATTTTGGGAACAAAGATATAACAATTTGCAGGGGTTATATAAAAACTCACCATAGATAACGCGGATTAATACCGATTTTAAGATAGATACCTGATAAACCGGAAATCAATGTTATCTATGGTGAGGCAGTATTTCCATGAAGCCTGTTATTTGGTAATTCTGAACCAGTCTACATCTGTCCAGCCGCCGTCGTTGGTAACGATAGCCGGGCGGGTACAGAACATGCCAACTTTGGCACCGATCCACTTGCCTTCTTTTACTTGGAACGGTTTGCCCAATGGCTGGAATTTTTTTCCGTTGAGGCTGTAACTGAAGTGGCACATTACCAACAGGTCGTGTCCGCCTTCGCTCTTGGAAATCTTTTTCCTGTCAGAGGTGAACTTGGCACGCAGGTAAATCGTATTATCCTTTAAATCGACTGTACCGTTTACGGTTTCGGGAGTACCTTTGTCCGCTTTGGGGCAAGATACTTGAGATAATACCAGGCCTTTGTCCGTATTTTCCAGGATAAGTCCGGCGTAGTCAAGTCCCATAACTACCAGTCCGGTACGTTCTCCTTTGTATTTCTCCGTCGGTTTGAAGGTCAGCTTCATTGTGGCGGTAAAGTTGTCGGAAGGAGTTTTTTGCAACAATAGGTTGGCTGCATCCCAAAGGTTCTTATATTCTTTGACAACCGGGTAGGAGTAAAGACGTACAATGCCCCGGTCGCCTGCATAATAGGCCCATTTCTCATTGATGTTGGCATGCCATTGCCACTGCGGAGAGAGGGTATAACTGTCAAACTCATCGCTTTCTTGCGGAGTGCAGATAGGATATGTCTTGCCTACGTTCGGCTTCGTATGAACCAGAACCGGGTCGCCGCAGCCGTCGCCGTCTTTGTCGATGCCGATAACCGGCCAGTCGTTTACCCATTTCATAGGTTGCAGGTGCACCAGACGGCCGTATGCGCCGACATCCTGAAAATGCAGGAACCAGTCTTCACCGGTAGGAGTGTCTACCCATGCTCCCTGATGAGGGCCGTTGATAGGGCTGTTACCCTGTGCCAGTACCTTCTTCCATTCGTAAGGGCCGTATATGTTCTTGGAGCGGAGGACAACCTGCCAGCCGGTGGGCACGCCGCCTGCCGGATGGAAGATGTAGTAATATTCTCCTCTTTTATAGAGTTTGGGACCTTCGCAGGTCTGATGCGCTTCATGACCGTCGAAGATGATGCGCGATTGTGTTATGGCTTGGGTGGCATCCGCATTCAACTCGCAGATGGATATGATGCTTTTCAATCCGGCACGGCTTCCTGCATAGGCGTGTACCATGTAGACCTTTCCGTCTTCATCCCAGAAAGGGCAGGTGTCTATGATGCCCTTGCCCGGTTTTACGAGCACGGGTTCTGTCCACGGGCCTTTGGGGTCTTTGGCTTTTACCATGAACGCGCCTTGGTCGGGGTCGCCCCAGAAGATGTAGAATTCACCGTTATGATGGCGGATGGCAGGCGCCCATACGCGGTTGCCATGCTCCGGACGTTCCGGTGTTTCGATAGGGGGGAGGGCGTAGGGAACGGCAGCGCCGATGATACTCCAGTTAACGAGGTCTTTGGAGTGTAAAATCTGCAGACCCGGCAGGCAGTTGAAACTGGAAGAGGTCATATAGAAATCATCTCCTACGCGGCAGGCATCCGGATCGGAATAGTCTGCGTAGAGTATCGGGTTCTTATATTTACCGTTGCCTTGGTCGGCTACCCATACCTCGGAAACATAATTCTTTTCTTGTGCCGCCAGCGGCATTGCCAGCAGCAGGCTGAGTCCTAAAAGTGCGTTTCTGCTTTTCATGTTACGATTTGATTCTTTGAGTGTTTAATTCTTGATTTTAATCTGAACCGGGTGTTGCAACTCTTCTTTCCACTCGCGCATATAGGCAAACCATGCTTCGGGAGTAGGATATCCGAAAGTTTCCTTGCATGAAGTAAACATGGTGTAATGGTGGAAACGGTCGCTACCCGGTGCAGAAAGGGTATAAAGGAAATTATCTTTATCTTTTACTTCCTGACGGATATATTTCTGAGGAATATAGGTGGCAATGCCCACTGTCTCTTTGGCGTATTTTACGGTGTCGTTGACCGGCCAGTGCCTTCCCCAACTGCCTATCAATCCTTTGTGATCTGATTCCGAGCGTGTTTCGTTGCCCATGATATTCTGCACACCGGTACAGAACACTTCGTTCTCCAGCGGTTCGTCAAAGAAAGTCTCTACCAGCAGGTCACGGTGTCCGGCATAAAGGATATAGCGGTTGGTCATGTTCAATTCTTTTCCCTGATAGTTCCAGCCTTTTACGGCTACATCGACTATGGTGCGTACAGGGCCGTAAGCAAGAATACTTTCGGTGCGGAAAGCTATCGGTTCTATGTGGGTGGCCCTCGTTCCGTCCCAACCTTTCAGGGCGCCGACACCGCAACTGTTGCCAACCATCAGTACATCGTCTCCGAATCCGCGTGCAAGCTGTTCGTCATTGGGATAGAAACCGCTTTCCTTGATTTCCAGTCCTTTTTTGAACTTGCCATACGGGTCAACGGTTTGTTTTTGATTGAAATAAACGCGGTAGGCCACCAATTCCGATTCGAACATCGGTCCGTGCCCGTGTAGCATATTATAAAAATTGGTAGTGCCCGGTACTGTAACCGACTGTGTGGGGGCGTGCTTCTGCTTTTTTGCATCGCGTATCAGCATTTCGGCAAATACACGTGCCGGATAGGTCTTGTCTGTTTGGGCAGAAGACAAGGTAACTGCCAGCGTTTTTTTGCTTCGGGCAGGAATATCCATGACAAATGCCAGTTCATCGGCTTTTAAATCGCCGTTCAAGTCGTCCAGTTGCGAGGGGATTTCCTCACTGCCGTTCATTACAACAGCCGAACGTACGCGGAAGCCGGGTTGCAGGTCTTTGATTTTCAGTACTACCGGAGCATCGCTCTTGTCCTTGCTCCATGAGTTGGTTACTTCTACCGAAATGGTTTTGGTATTTGGTTGTGATTGTGCGGCAAGCGTGCATGCGCACATTAACAGGAAACCGGTTAAAAAGGTCGTTTTCATAAGGAATGTGTTTAATAAACTGCGGCAAAATTAAACTAAATAGAGCAGACAGCTCTTTCCCTTTTGGCAAAAAGACTGTCTGCTTTGCGCTTATTGCTTATTGAACTTTACTTAAAATCCAGCACTTTTCCTTCTGCGTCAATAGCGGAATATACCTTTCCGTCCACTTTCAGATTTTTGGCGTTTTTCACATCCAATGTGTGTCCCTTAGTCTCTATATGTATGTTTTCCAATGTGACACCTTCCGCCTGGCTGATGACAACGCCTTCTTTGGCATCGTTGATGATTACATCCTTTACGGTTACATTCTTGATGGGCATTTCGGGCAGTCCGTTGAAGAACATGGCGCGTCCGGAACCCTTGCAGATGATATTGGAGATATGAATATCCCGGAAAGACGGTGTTTCAACGGTCACTTGGGGAACTGCTGTCTTCATGCGGCCTTTCAGGTCTTCTTCCGTTTCTTCACCGGCAGCCTTGCCGCCATAGAATAGGTCGAAGAGCAGTGCTTCGTGGGGTATATCAATCATGTGGATGTTGTGAATATAGATTCCCTCTACAACACCGCCGCGTCCTCTGGTGCTTTTAAAGCGCAAACCTACGTCTGTGCCGAGGAAAGTGCAATCTGTTACATAAATATTTTTCACGCCGCCGGACATTTCACTGCCCACAACGAAACCGCCATGACCGTGTAACACAGTGTTATTCTTTACGATAACGTTCTGGCAAGGTTCACCGCGTTTGCGTCCGTCCTCGTCTTTACCGGATTTGATGCAGATGGCATCGTCACCGGCATCGAAGATGTTATTGATTATCAATGCATTCTTGCAGGATTCCAAATCCAGGGCATCGCCGTTCTGAGAATACCAGGGATTGAATACTTTTACTTGGTTAATGGTGATGTGCTCGCATGATAGCGGATGCAGACACCAGCTTGGTGAGTTCTTGAATGTAACACCCTCTAACAGGACTCTTTTACTCTTGACGATATTGAGCAATACGGGGCGCAACCACGGACGGATTTCATTCCATTCCTCGTCTGTTTCGATACCTTCGGGATTATTGAAGTTCTTGCAGGCCAATGCTCCCTTTAGCGATCCGGCTGTGGGATACCATATGGATTTGTCTACTACACCGCCCGACTTGACAAGTGCATCCCATTGGCCGGCAGTCAGTTTGCTTTTTTTCACCGGACGCCAGCTATCGCCCGAACCGTCGAATACACCATAGCCTGTAATGGCTATGTTTTCTGCGTTGCGCGCAGAAATAGGCGACTGGCAACGGCGGGTATTCAACCCTTCAAACGATGTCTCAAGAATGGGATAGGCATTGAAATCATCTGTAAAGACAACGAGGGCATTTTTCTCCGTATGCAGATTGACGTTGCTCAATAACTCAATAGGACCTGTCAGCCACAATCCTTCTGGAATGACTACTTTACCGCCGCCTTTTGCATTGACGGCTTTAATGGCATCATTAATCGCTTTTGTGTTTAAGGTAGTTCCGTCGCTTTTGGCTCCGAATTGCAGGATACTGACTGTATAATCAGGAAACGACGGCTGCTCAACCTTTGGCATGTTGAAAGGCAATTCTTTATAGATGTTCTCATCTATAGAATTTTTGCATTGGGCATGAACAGCATTCTGTGCAGGCAGTAATGCAAGAGAAAATGTGGTAAGCGTAAATAGCTTTTTTAGTAATGTGTTCATTCGTGATACTATGTTAATGAATTTATGAATTCTGATTTGCGGATTAAGCGGCATTTCCTAATCTTTACTTTCCATCTTATTACTTCCCCGTAAGCTGCTCTCACGAGTGGCTTACGAAAGAAATAATAAATGATTCATGTTAACCTAATTCTAACCTTAAATAAATTATTATGAAAAAACCTCTTAATTACCGTTTGCAAATGTATCGGGCTTTGGTAGAAAAGATGTGTACAAATTGTTGGTTTTGGTGTATTTTTTGCGGTTTTACCCTTTTCTTTGCGTGCATTCGGGGTTTTTGCACTATCTTTGCAACTCAAAACTTAGTAAAAAAGGTATGAGTTACAATTTGTTGAAAGGAAAAAGAGGCATTATTTTTGGTGCTCTGAATGAGCAGTCCATTGCCTGGAAAGTAGCAGAAAAAGCAGTAGAAGAAGGTGCAACGATCACCTTGTCCAATACACCTGTCGCTGTACGTATGGGTGAAGTTTCAGCATTGGCCGAAAAACTGAATTGCGAAGTCATAGCAGCGGATGCCACCAGTGTGGAAGATTTGGAGAATGTATTCAAACGCTCTATGGAAGTGCTGGGCGGTCAGGTGGATTTTGTCCTTCATTCTATCGGTATGTCTCCTAATGTACGCAAGAAACGTACATACGATGACTTGGATTACGATATGTTGGATAAGACGCTGGACATTTCGGCAATATCTTTCCATAAGATGATACAGGCTGCCAAGAAGATGAACGCTATTGCCGAATACGGTTCTATCGTAGCTTTGAGTTATGTGGCAGCGCAACGTACGTTCTACGGTTACAATGATATGGCGGATGCAAAAGCACTGTTGGAGTCTATTGCCCGTAGCTTTGGTTATATCTACGGACGTGAGCACAATGTACGTGTCAACACAATTTCCCAGTCTCCGACAATGACCACTGCCGGTTCGGGTGTAAAGGGTATGGACAAACTGTTCGACTTTGCCAACCGTATGTCTCCGCTGGGTAATGCTTCGGCTGACGAATGTGCGGATTACTGTATCGTTATGTTCTCCGACTTAACCCGTAAGGTTACTATGCAGAATTTGTTCCACGATGGCGGTTTCTCCAGCGTAGGTATGAGTTTGCGCGCTATGGCTACTTATGAAAAAGGTCTGGATGAGTACAAAGACGAAAACGGAAATATAATCTACGGATAAAAAAGGATGATGAAGCGGTAAAGTGATAGGGTATTCAGGCTCATAGCCTTATCGCCTTACCGCTTTACCGCTTTACCGCTTTACCGCTTTACCGCTTTTTTATATCCCTTTATAAATCTTACCACTCTATTTTTATTTCTTTAGTTGATTTACATGGAAACTGCTCTTTATCTGTTGCCTGTTACTTTAGGCGATACTCCTGTTGAAACCGTATTACCCTCTTATAATAAAGAAGTGATTTTAGGTATCCGTCATTTTATAGTGGAGGATGTGCGTTCGGCACGTCGTTTCCTGAAGAAAGTCGACAGGGAAATAGATATTGATTCGCTTACGTTCTATACGCTCAATAAGCATACTTCACCGGAAGATATATCCGGATATTTGAAACCGCTTGAGGCAGGAAATCCAATGGGAGTGATTTCCGAGGCAGGATGTCCGGCTGTTGCCGATCCGGGGGCGGATGTGGTGGCTATAGCGCAGCGTAAGAACTTGAGGGTGGTTCCTTTGGTCGGGCCTTCTTCAATCATATTATCGGTTATGGGTTCCGGTTTTAACGGACAGAGTTTTGCCTTTCACGGATATTTGCCTATTGAACCCGGTGAGCGTGCCAAGAAACTGAAAGCGTTGGAACAACGCATGTATAATGAGCATCAGACCCAGCTTTTTATAGAGACTCCCTATCGTAACAATAAGATGATAGAGGATATTCTGCATAACTGCCGTCCTCAGACCAAACTTTGCATTGCTGCCGATATTACATGTGAGGGAGAGTATATTAAAACGAAAACGGTGAAAGAATGGAAAGGGAAGGTTCCCGATTTGTCTAAAATTCCTTGTATTTTTCTCTTGTATAAATAATTTCTTTTGTGTGTTCGTATTCACGTTCGAAACAACTGCTGAAAAAGTTTCTGTGAAGGTTATGCTCTATTTGCTGGAATGTCCAAAGTTTTCCGTCTTTGAACTTTTTGTTGCATAGGATGGAATCATTGTTCAGGTCAAGGATAAAGTTGTAGACCAGGCGGTTGGTAATTTCATTCTCAAAGTGGTACATGAAACAGAAGTGGAGATTTTGGGGCGGAGCTGAGGGAAGGATTTCTTGTAAGATTCTTTCAGCACCTTGTTCCAGAGTTTCTCCATACAATAAGTAGTTCTCCATTAATATATCCGTTTTGCCTTTTTCGAGTATGCTGCATTGAGGACGGGGCAGTAAAAACAGCATACCGTGTGAAGTTACGGTGATGCGGATAACGGGATTGATATATTCGTTTTTCCGGTTGATGGCTTCTGAGGCCATTGCTTTTCCAATAACATCTCCTTTTTTTGTCACGATAGGTACAAATACGGTATGACTCATTATCTTGTTGAAATAGTATATGCCGAACTGATTGAACAAGATACCCAGTATGAATACGCAGGGCGGCATGATACGGAATAAAATGTAGCGTAGCGTATCGTTCAGCGGATGCCCGAACAATATGGCAAGCGATATGATAAGAAAATGCAGGAAACCGATGAGCAGTAATACACGGGCCGATACTATGGCGGCTTCGGCTCCTTGTGCAAAAAACTGCTTGCAGCATTTATGGGTCTGGGCTGTGTGATAGTTCAAAAAGCGTCTTCTATTCAGAAAGATGATGAGCGGAGGTATAATCGCACTGATTTCCAGCGTAAACGGAAACATTGCTTCCGGACAATAATCAGCGGAAAAAAAGGAAGTTATTGTCAATAACAGTAACATTCCTGTCGTGCTGTATAATATGAATTGGGGGATATGCGGCCCCTTGCGCTGCCACATATAGATACTGGACAACACACCTACGCCTGCACCGATGTAGATAGCAATGTCTTGTATTATGAATTCACATAATATAATGGATATAATAACGGGAATATATCCGAGCGACATATTAAACTTAGATGATAGAATTCGTTGCTTGCCCATTACTACGCTATTTTGCCGTTTCCTATTCAACAAACAGCCGGTATAAAATGTTCTTTATTTCATTTTTTTTGTAGATATTGGGTTGATTTTTCTGCATGGTAGGACGAACGGACCAATGGTGCGCTTTCTACCTGGGTGAATCCTTTTTTTAATCCGAGTTCCTTGTAGGCGGTAAATTGGGCAGGGGTAACATATTCTGCTACGGGATAATGCTTATGCGTAGGTTGCAGATATTGTCCGATAGTGAGTATCCGGCAACCTGCGTCGCGCAGGTCGTCCATGAGCGCTGCCACTTCATCCGGAGTTTCCCCCAATCCTACCATAATGCCGGATTTGGCAACAGTGCCGCTTTCGGATATCTGCCGCAATACTTCAAGACTTGTTTCATAATGAGCAGCACTCCGTACCAGCGGACTGATACGTTTTACGGTTTCCATATTATGGGAGATTATCTCCGGCCGGGCTTCGATAACCATGTCTACGAGTTCCTTTCTTCCCTGAAAGTCAGGAATCAGTACTTCAACGGTCGTATCCGGGTTGAGGCGTTTGATTTCGCGGATTGTTTGCACCCAATGGGCGGCTCCCAAATCCGGCAGGTCGTCTCTGTCTACGGAAGTGACAACGGCGTGGGAGAGCTTCATTAAGGCGATGGATTCGGCTACGTGCACCGGTTCTTGCGGGTCAAGCGGCATGGGCTTGCCTGTTTGTGTATTGCAGAACTTGCAGCAACGGGTACAGATATCTCCCCCTATCATAAAAGTGGCCGTACCTTTTCCCCAACATTCTCCCATATTGGGACAACGTCCGCTGCTGCATATCGTGTGCAGGCAGTGGGATTCTACAATGCGTTTTGTCTCGGTATAACGTTCGTTGGCACCGATACTTATTTTGAGCCATTCCGGCTTACGTACTCTTTCGCTCATTTACTTTTTCAATTCCCGATTAAAGAAGTTCGTTAATTTGGTATACAGATGCAGACGGGTGTTGCCTCCGAAGATGCTATGGTTGCGGTTGGTATAGACCTGCATGTCGAACTGTTTGCCGAGTTGCACGAGGTGTTCGGCATATTCCGCGCAATTCTGGAAATGAACGTTATCATCCGCCATGCCATGTACCAACAACAGATTGCCATGCAAATTGTTGGCACGGGTAAAGGCAGACGAGGCTTTGTAACCTTCGGCATTTTCTTTCGGGGTACGCATGAAACGTTCGCCGTATACGGTATCGTAATAGTTCCAGTCGGTAACCGGAGCAACGGCTGCTCCGGCTTTGAATACGGGAGTTCCTTCGCTCATGCTCATAATGGTCATGTAGCCGCCATAACTCCAGCCCCAGATTCCGATACGATTTTTATCTACGTAAGGTTGGCGTCCTAAGTACAGGGCGGTTTCCACTTGGTCTTTGGCTTCTTTGACACCGAGATTCAGATAGGTGCTTTTGGCAAATTCCGCACCGCGTCCGCCCGTTCCCCGTCCGTCTACGCACACTACGACATAGCCTTGGGAAGCCATGTAAGTTTCCCAGCTCACACCGAACTTGTCAAGCACCTGCTGCGAGCCTGGACCGCTGTACTGATACATCAGAACCGGATATTTTTTGCTTGCGGAGAAGTTTGCCGGCTTTATCATCCAGCCATTCAGTTCAGTGCCCTCGGAGGGCTGGAAAGAGAAGAACTCCTTCTTCGGCATATCATATCCGTTTAATTTCTGCTTCAGTGCGGCATTATCTACAAGTGTGGTCAGCGTTTTGCCGTTATTGTCGTTCAGGGTGATGACAGTCGGAATGTCCAGGCTTGAATAGCGGTTCATGAAATACTTCATGTCTGTACTGAACAGGGCGCTATTTGTCCCTGTATGCGATGATAATTTTGTTTTTTTGCCTTTGCGGTCTATCTTGTAGATAGCGCTGCGCAGCGGACTTTCTTCGTTGCTGCTGTAATAAAAATTTCCGTTTTCAGGGTCATAACCCAGAAAATCCTGTACTTCGTATGAGCCGGAAGTGACCTGTTTGATAAGATTTCCGTTTATATTGTACCAGTACAAGTGGTTGTATCCGTTTCTTTCACTGACAAAACTGAAAGTTTCCGGATAGAAAATGATGTTGTCAAATACATTCTCGCGGATATAAGTGTCGCTCTCATCACGTACGGCCAGCTTGCATACGGTACTGCGAGGGTCGGCAAAATACAGGTCGAACCGGTTCTGGTGGCGGTTCAGCGTCATGATGGCAAGCTTGTTCGGGTCTTGTGTGAAACGGATACGGGGAATGTAGCCGCCTTCTTCCAAAGGAAGATTGATTTTACGGGTTACTTTGGATTTGATATCAAAAGTATGTACGGATACTTTTGAATTCTTTTCACCTGTCTTGGGATATTTATAAGTATATTCTCCCGGGTATTTCTCGTAAGGGGCAATATGAGGCACTTCTCCGGCAAATACAGGGAAAGTATAAGAGGGAACTTCCCGTTCGTCGAAACGGATGAAAGCCAGCATCTTGCTGTCGGGACTGAATTCCAAGGCACGGTTAAATGCGAACTCTTCTTCGTATACCCAGTCTGGAATGCCGTTCAGCACTTCATTGCGGCTGCCGTCTTCGGTCACCTGGCTTTCGCTGTTGCCGTAAAGTAATTTAACGAGGAAGATGTTGTTGTCGCGCACAAAAGCCACTTGGTTTCCATCGGGCGAGAAGATGGGTACTTGTTGCGGTCCGCCGTCCGACAGTTTCTCCACTACATTGTTTATCTTGCCGTCCAAATTCCGCTTCAGGCTATATATATAATGTACTGCTGTATAAGAGTGGCGGTATACAGGCACTGTTTCTGTTGCAATAAGCAATTTGCTGCCGTCCGGAGCAAAACTGTAGCTGTCGAACTTCTTGAACGTACACTCGCGGGCAGTAGCTGCATCGAACAGCACTTCTACCGGTTTACCTGTCTTGAAAGAGTATTTGATGATTTGTGTCTTATCCGCATTCATTTGCGAATAATGTTCGCCGTCTCCCGGAATAGGGATGACACCCGAAATGTTTTGAGGGATAAATTCTCCGGATACGATTTCTTTCAAATCGAGTGGCTTGCTGTTCTGGGCAAAGCCTGCCAGTGCACAAAGGCAGAAAAAAAGTGCAAAACTTATTTTTTTCATATCTCTTAATTCGGTTATTCAGGGCAAATATACGATAAAGCGAAAATCTAATCTAATTAATTAATGATAAATTCCGTTTTGTGTCAGGAAATTTTTCCTGTTTTTTCCACCATGTCGTGAGTTTTCTTTAATAATTCCCGGCAGAATACAGAGGGTAAATAATTTATTTGAGTGAGCGCTTAAACAAAACAAGCATGATAGCCAGTGAACCTATCATTATATAAGGGTAAAGCACGATGCCGTTGTCATATGTGAAAACCATTCCCATCAGTCCGTTCATGGCAGTTTGTCCTATAAGGGCGATGGCGAGAGCTATGCCGAATGCCGTTCCCGACAATGAAGGGTAGCGGGTTCCGAGAATACTCAGGATAACCGGATAAGTAGACGATAATCCCATTCCTATTACAGCCATTCCCGCAGCAGCCCGTATGAAACCGGGAGCCGCTGTCAGCAGGGCAAAGCCTGTTGCGGTAAGGACAAGACTGTAGGGGAGCACCTTTGCCGGTTGTATCTTTTTGAAAAGTACGATTTGCAGCATACGTGCTACGGTGAGTCCGGCAACCATACAGGTGAGTGCTATCAATCCCTGATTGGCAGGTATGTCGGTTACCTGACCGAAATAACTGGTGGACCAGTTATTGCATACTCCTTCAATGCCGCTTTGAAAGAAAAGAATGAAGCTGAGCAGCAGCAGGCTGCTTTCTTTCAGCAGGCCTAATCCTTCCTTTACAGGAAATCCCTGCGCTTGTTTGGGTGCGGGAAAACGTATGGGGATGCAGAACAATATGCCTGCCAGCATAATGATGCCTATACCTTGCAGGATGGTTTCAAAAGAGTAATGCTCGGACAGGATTCCCAACAGGCTTGGTATGCCAAGCGCTCCCAACCCGTAGAACACTCCCAGGAAGCTGATCCGGGAGCCTTTTTCGGATTCTCCGGAGATGTCGGAAACCAAGGCGTTGGTTTCACCGTTAAGGATGCCGCCGCCCAGACCTATGCCTACAATGGAGATTTGAAGGAGCGGGATGCTTTCGAAAAATATCAGTCCTTCCAATCCCGATAATACGATGATGCAACTGGGCACCAACAATGCTTTGTGTCCGAAACGGTCCGCAATAGGACCGAAAATCAACGAACCGGCCAACATGCCGATGGGAAGAAAGGTTACCAGTGACGTAGTTTGCAGTCCGCTTAATTCCAGTTTTGTGACGAGAGAAGGCAGTACCGAACCCAATGTAATCATTGAAACACCGAAAAAACACATTCCGATGCACGCTGCCGTGAACACAAGATTCTTATGATAACCGCTATTCATACAAATGTTTTTTTGATGGTAGGAATATTTTGTTGTGTCTTTCCATATTATATACAAAGTTATGAATTTATTTCAATCGCTATGCTTCCGGTATTATAAATTTGCATGTAGAATATGTAATCGGACTCTGAAATGTATTTGTTGACGAATATGTGCCTCTTCCATGGCAGTTATTAACATATCTAATCCGTTTTCTATTAGTAAAAATCGAAGAAAAGTTTTACTTTTGTTTCTAAATAACATAGGCTTATGAGTGCGACTCCTCTTTATAATGAATTTCCTTCTTTCCTGAAACGTTATTTTCCGTATAAGGTACAGAAAATTTCGTTGAATGCCGAGTTTACCTGTCCCAATCGTGACGGGAGCAAGGGGTACGGCGGCTGTACCTACTGCAATAACCAGACTTTCAATCCCGACTACTGCCGTACCGAGAAGCCGATAGCCCTGCAACTGGAAGAAGGAAAGCGTTTTTTTGCGCATAAATATCCCGAAATGAAGTATCTGGCATATTTTCAGGCTTACACCAATACGTACGGAGAACTGGAGTCCTTGAAGCGGAAATATGAAGAGGCGTTGGCGGTAGACGGAGTGGTGGGGCTGGTTATCGGTACACGTCCCGACTGCATGCCCGATGATTTGCTGCGGTATCTGGAAAATCTCAACAAGCATACTTTCCTTTTGGTGGAATACGGTATTGAGAGTACTCGCGACGAGACACTCCGCCGCATTAACCGCGGGCATACTTTTCAAGTTACTGTCAATGCGGTGGAGCGTACGGCTGCTTGCGGAATACTGACCGGCGGACATGTAATCCTGGGGCTGCCGGGCGAGACTCACCGCAGTATCGTGGCACAGGCGAAGGACCTGTCGCGTTTACCGCTCACTACGCTGAAAATGCATCAGTTGCAATTGATACGCGGCACCCGTATGGCTATGGAATATGAACGGAATCCCGAAGACTTCCATCTTTTCAATGTCGATGAATATGTTGATCTCGTGGTGGAGTATGTAGAGCATCTCCGTCCGGATATTGTTCTGGAACGCTTCGTCTCCCAATCTCCCAAAGAGCTGCTTATTGCACCCGACTGGGGACTGAAAAATTATGAGTTTAACCACCGGGTGCAAAAAAGAATGAAGGAACTTGACGCATATCAAGGAAAGAAGTATGAAATGTGAGAAAAAAGACTTATTTTTGCCGCTGATTAAATATGGAATCAATCTAAATTAGAAGATAATAACAATGAACCCAAAAACAGTGATAAAAGGAAAAATCCACTATGTGGGAGTGAATGACCGCAATAAGCATTTGTTTGAAGGTATGTGGCCATTGCCTTACGGAGTGTCTTACAACTCTTACCTGATAGACGATGAAACGGTTGCGCTGATTGATACTGTAGATATTTGTTACTTTGAGGTATATCTTCGGAAGATAAAGAGCATAATCGGCGAACGTCCCATCCAGTATCTTATCATCAACCATATGGAACCGGACCATTCCGGCTCTATCCGCTTAATCAAACAGCATTATCCCGACATCATCATTGTTGGAAACAAGCAGACTTTCGGTATGATAGAAGGTTTCTATGGCGTGACGGGCGAGCAATATATGGTAAAAGATGAAGACTTTCTTGCCTTGGGCCACCACAAGCTCCGTTTCTATATGACTCCGATGGTGCACTGGCCCGAAACCATGATGACCTTCGACGAAACGGAAGGCGTGCTGTTCTCCGGTGACGGCTTCGGGTGCTTCGGTACGCTCGATGGCGGATTCCTTGATACACGCATGAATCTGGATAAGTATTGGGATGAAATGGTTCGTTATTACTCCAATATCGTGGGCAAGTACGGCTCTCCCGTGCAGAAGGCATTGGCAAAGCTGGGCGGTCTGCCCATCTCCACCATCTGCTCCACTCACGGACCGGTATGGACGGATAATATCGCCAAGGTTATCGGCATCTACGATCGCTTGAGCCGGTATGCGGCCGAAGAGGGTGTTGTCATTGTCTACGGTTCCATGTACGGCAATACCGAACAAATGGCGGAAGCCATTGCTGCGGAACTTTCCGTTCAGGGCATCAAAAATATTGTGATGCACAATGTCAGCAAAAGTAATCCGTCTTACATCATAGCCGATATATTCAAATACAGGGGTCTGATAATCGGAAGCCCCACGTATAGTAACCAGATTTATCCGGAGATAGAATCACTGCTCTCCAAGATATTGGTACGTGAGGTGAAAGGCCGTTATCTGGGTTACTTCGGTTCGTTCTGCTGGGCAGGTGCAGCCGTGAAGCGCATGGGCGAATTTGCCGAGAAAAGCAAGTTTGAAATCGTGGGCGATCCGGTGGAAATGAAGCAGGCCATGAAGGACATTACCTACGAGCAATGCGAGAATCTGGCACGCGCCATGGCGGAGCGTTTGAAGAAAGACAGACAATAAAGTTACCCCTAATTTATTAACCTGATAAAATAATTGTAATGAGACTAATCATTCAACCGGATTATCAATCCGTATCACAGTGGGCGGCACATTATGTAGCTGCCAAAATCAAGGCTGCCAATCCTACCCCCGAAAAACCGTTTGTATTGGGATGTCCCACCGGTTCTTCGCCTCTGGGTATGTACAAGGCCTTAATCGACCTGAACAAGAAAGGTATTGTATCTTTCCAGAACGTAGTGACTTTCAACATGGACGAATATGTAGGCTTGCCGAAGGAACACCCCGAAAGCTACTATTCCTTTATGTGGAACAACTTCTTCAGCCACATCGATATCAAGCCGGAAAATACCAATATCCTGAACGGCAACGCTGCCGACCTCGATGCCGAATGTGCACGTTATGAGGAAAAAATCAAGTCTTACGGCGGTATCGATCTCTTTATGGGTGGTATCGGTCCCGACGGACACATCGCTTTCAACGAGCCGGGCTCTTCCTTGTCGTCGCGTACCCGTCAGAAAACGCTGACTACCGACACCATCATTGCCAACTCCCGCTTCTTTGACAACGATGTAAACAAAGTGCCCAAAACATCTTTGACCGTAGGTGTAGGCACTGTGCTCAGCGCAAGGGAAGTGATGATTATTGTAAACGGCCATAACAAGGCCCGTGCCCTTTATCATGCGGTGGAAGGACCTGTGATGCAGATGTGGACAATCAGCGCGCTGCAGATGCACGAAAAGGGAATCATCGTTTGCGACGATGCCGCTACGGCAGAGCTGAAAGTCGGTACATACCGTTATTTCAAAGACATCGAGGCAGACCATCTCGACCCAGAGTCTTTGCTGAAATAGGAGCGATACATTTTAGATAAACGGCCGCCCGTTCTTCTCTTTGTTGTGAGAGGACGGGCGGTTTTTACTTGTAAGGAAATTTATCTGCTACGCTTTAATATGACCGTAATCAGGTATATGTATCCGGTTTCATGATAGCGTAACAGGTGTTTTTTCATTTTCAAACTCTTAAAATTGGAAACAGATAGATGTAATTATCCTATTTCTGCTGTATGAAAGATAAGAATAAAATCATAGTTAATCCCTATCAATCGCCCTGCGGCGTGTTGTTGCTTGGTTCGATAGGCGATAAACTCTGTCTTTGCGACTGGCGGACGGAAAAGCATAGTGCCCGGGTGGACAACAGACTGAAACGGATGTGGAATGCCGAATTTGAGGAAGGTACTTCGGCTGTAATTGAAAGCGCCCGGCAACAGTTGGACGAGTATTTTGCCGGAAAGTGGCAGACATTCGATATACCGCTCCTATTCATAGGTACGGATTTTCAGAAGACAGTGTGGAGTGAATTGTTGAAGATACCTTTCGGCACGTCAGTTTCCTATGGAGAAGTGGCACGGCGCATCGGCAGACCTGCGGCTGTGCGTGCTGTAGCTAATGCCAATGGAGCAAATCCGATGTCGATATTTGTTCCTTGTCACCGGGTAATCGGCAGTGACCGTTCCTTGACCGGCTACGGCGGCGGGCTTGGCTCCAAACAGAGATTACTTGAGCTGGAAGGGGTTTTGTGATATTGATTACAGGCTGAAGTGCAGCTTTTCCGGATACCATATAATAAGGTATATAGCCGATGTGTTACATAACATAGTTTAGTAACACAGACGTTTTATTGCTTTTCTTTTGATTAATTTCTAATTTGCGGCTCACTAAAATAATGGCATACGGAAGCATGCTGAGTATTCACTTTAAATCTTATATATCATGAAAGTATATCAGACGAATGAAATTAAGAACATTGCCCTCCTTGGCAATGACGGCTCGGGTAAAACCACTCTCACGGAAGCGCTGCTCTTTGAGAGTGGTATTATAAAACGTCGCGGCAGAATTACTGCCAAGAATACGGTCAGCGATTACTTTCCGGTGGAGCAGGAATACGGCTATTCTGTGTTTTCCACCGTTTTCCATGTGGAGTGGAACGGTAAGAAGCTGAATATCATAGACTGTCCGGGCAGTGACGACTTTGTGGGAGCGGCCATGACGGCACTCAACGTTACCGATACGGCTATCCTGCTGCTGAACGGACAATACGGCCCCGAGGTAGGTACTCAAAATCATTTCCGCTATACGGAGAAGTTGGGCAAACCGGTTATCTTTCTGGTAAACCAGCTTGACCATGAGAAGTGCGATTATGATATGGTATTGGAGCAACTGCAATCAATCTATGGTTCAAAAGTGGTTCCCGTTCAATACCCGCTGGCTACCGGACCTAATTTCAATTCGTTGATTGATGTACTTCTGATGAAAAAATATTCGTGGGGACCGGAAGGCGGAGCACCCACAATCGAAGATGTTCCCGCTGAGGAGATGGAGAAAGCGACCGCCATGCATAAAGCATTGGTGGAGGCCGCTGCCGAACACGATGAAACCCTGATGGAGAAATTCTTCGAACAGGATTCTCTGACCGAAGACGAGATGCGCGAGGGTATCCGCAAAGGATTGGCTTCCCGCGGCATGTTCCCCGTATTCTGCGTATGTGCGGGCAAGGATATGGGTGTGCGCCGTTTGATGGAGTTCTTGGGTAATGTCGTTCCGTTTGTAGACGAAATGCCTCCGGTGCACAATACACGCGGTGAAGTTGTGAACCCCGATTCCAACGGACCTACTTCCCTGTATTTTTTCAAGACTGCCGTTGAACCGCATATCGGTGATGTGCAGTATTTCAAGGTTATGAGCGGCAAGGTACACGAAGGAGAAGACTTTACCAATGCCGACCGCGGTTCTAAGGAGCGTATTGCGCAGATTTACGCATGTGCAGGAGCTAACCGTATCAAGGTGGAGGAAATGGTAGCCGGTGATATCGGCTGCACGGTGAAACTGAAGGATGTGCATACGGGCAATACGCTGAATGCCAAAGGGGCTGAGAATCGTTTCAACTTCATTAAATATCCGAATTCCAAATATTCCCGCGCCATCAAGCCGCTGAATGAAGCCGATACGGAAAAGATGATGGTTATCCTGAACCGTATGCGCGAGGAAGACCCGACATGGGTTATCGACCAGTCCAAGGAGTTGCGCCAGACCATTGTGCACGGACAGGGTGAATTCCACCTGCGTACATTGAAATGGCGTTTGGAGAATAACGAGAAATTGCAGGTTAAGTTCGAAGAACCGCGTATCCCGTATCGCGAAACCATCACGAAGGCTGCCCGTGCCGACTATCGCCATAAGAAACAATCCGGTGGAGCAGGACAGTTCGGTGAAGTTCACCTGATTGTAGAGCCCTATTATGAAGGCATGCCGATGCCGGAAACCTATAAGTTCAACGGGCAGGAGTTCAAGATGAACGTGAAAGGCGTTGAGGAAGTTCCGCTGGAGTGGGGCGGCAAGCTGGTGTTTGTCAACAGTATCGTGGGCGGTTCTATCGATGCCCGCTTCATGCCGGCTATCCTGAAAGGTATCATGTCCCGTATGGAGCAAGGTCCGCTCACCGGTTCGTATGCCCGCGATGTGCGCGTTATCGTATACGACGGTAAGATGCACCCGGTGGATTCCAATGAAATTTCCTTTATGCTGGCCGGTCGCAATGCGTTCAGCGAAGCGTTCAAGAATGCCGGTCCTAAGATTCTGGAACCGATATACGATGTGGAAGTGTTTGTTCCTTCCGACAAGATGGGTGATGTGATGGGTGACCTGCAAGGACGCCGCGCCATGATTATGGGTATGAGTAGCGAAGCCGGTTATGAAAAGCTGATTGCCAAAGTGCCTTTGAAAGAGATGTCGTCCTATTCTACGGCTCTGAGTTCGTTGACGGGCGGGCGCGCTTCGTTCATTATGAAGTTTGCCAGCTACGAACTTGTACCGAGCGATGTACAGGATAAACTTATCAAGGAATTTGAAGCAAAGCAGGCTGACGAATAAAGTATTTTAATAAATCGTGAAAGCCGTTGTTCGCTCATAGTGAGGAATAACGGCTTTTTTATTAACACTGGTTAAGAATGAAGGAGAATGTGAATGCTAATATTTAATTTTTTATTAAATTTGCAAACCAAAGGTGTCTCATTTTGTTATAATGCTCGTAATACAACTTAAAAAACACACTACGGTTAATTAACGAGAACACCCGGTTAAATCAGGTTAATTTGTTAGGAGTGTTAATTAGGGAGTGTTAATTTTGTGACTATGAAAAAGTCGACAATATGGATATTAGGCGTCGTTATGGGCCTTTCCTTTATCAGTTTGCTGTATCTGCAGATCAGCTATATTGAGGAAATGGTGAAGATGCGTAACGAGCAATTCGATGAATCGGTGAAGCGTGCCTTGATGGCTGCTTCGAAAGATGTGGAGTCTGCGGAGGTCGACCGCTGGTTGCGGGAGGATATCTCCGAGGCTGAGAAGAAAGCGTGGGAGCAAAGCTCGCAAGGCAAAGGAGTGGTGCAGACGCAGCGTTTTACGGTTACATCGCCGGATGGTACAAGGTATTCGGCTATCGAACTGAAGACATTTACCAACGAAGCATCAGAACTGCCCAGGGCAATGATTTCGCGTAAACACGGAACGAAAACGATACCCCAGACATCGCGTTCGCTGGCGGATGCCATAAAGAACCGTTATCTGTATCAACGCGCCTTGCTGGATGAGGTGGCCTGGCAGATGATTTACCGTGCCAGTAGTCGGCCGATAGAAGAACGGGTGAATTTTAAGAATCTGGACCAGTATCTGAAATCGGGGTTGATTGACAATGGTATCGAGCTGAACTATCACTTTAAGGTGATAGACCGGGACGGCAGGGAAGTGTATCGCTGTTCGGATTATAGCGATGAAGGCAGTGAGAGTTCCTACTCGCAGCCCTTGTTCCTGAACGACCCGCCTGCCCGTATGAGTATCGTCAAGATACATTTTCCCGGCAAGAGGGATTATATCTTCGATTCGGTCAGCTTTATGATTCCATCGATGATATTCACCTTTGTGCTGTTGATAACGTTCATCTTCACGATTTATATCGTGTTCCGCCAGAAGAAGCTGACGGAGATGAAGAATGACTTTATCAATAATATGACGCACGAATTCAAGACGCCGATTTCAACCATTTCGTTGGCGGCGCAGATGCTGAAAGACCCGGCGGTAGGCAAATCTCCGGCAATGTTCCAGCATATATCGGGTGTCATTAATGATGAGACGAAGCGGTTGAGGTTCCAGGTAGAGAAGGTTCTCCAGATGTCGATGTTCGACCGGCAGAAGGCGACATTGAAAATGAAGGAATTGGATACCAATGAACTGATTACCGGCGTAATCAATACGTTTGCCTTGAAAGTGGAACGGTACAACGGGAAGATTGAGTCGGACTTGAAAGCAACCGATCCGATAATCTTTGCAGATGAAATGCACATCACGAATGTGATTTTCAATCTCATGGATAATGCGGTGAAGTATAAAAGACCGGATGTGGACTTGCAGTTGATGGTGAAGACCTGGAATGAACCGGGTAAAGTGATGATTTCGGTGCAAGACAACGGTATAGGTATTAAGAAAGAAAACTTGAAAAAGATATTTGATAAGTTCTATCGCGTGCATACAGGTAATCTGCACGATGTTAAGGGGTTCGGACTCGGACTGGCTTATGTAAGGAAGATTATTCAAGACCATAAGGGGACCATCCGTGCGGAAAGCGAACTGAATGTTGGAACTAAATTTATTATTGCATTACCTCTATTAAAAAATTGATTGATATGGATGAGAAACTGCGTATTTTATTGTGCGAAGATGATGAGAATCTTGGCATGCTTTTAAGAGAATATTTACAGGCAAAAGGTTACGCTGCCGAGTTATATCCCGATGGAGAAGCAGGATACAAGGCTTTCCTGAAGAATAAATATGACCTGTGTGTGTTTGACGTGATGATGCCAAAGAAGGATGGCTTTACTTTGGCACAGGAGGTTCGCGCAGCAAATGCGGAAATTCCTATTATCTTCTTGACGGCCAAAACCTTGAAAGAAGATATTCTGGAAGGTTTCAAAATCGGTGCGGACGATTATATCACCAAACCGTTCAGTATGGAAGAGCTGACTTTCAGAATTGAAGCAATCTTGAGACGTGTCCGTGGCAAGAAGAACAAAGAAAGCAGCATTTACAAGATTGGTAAGTTTACGTTTGATACCCAGAAACAGATTTTGTCAACGCCTGAAAAGCAGACCAAACTGACTACAAAAGAATCCGAATTGCTGGGCTTGCTTTGTGCACACGCCAACGAAATCCTGCAACGTGACTTTGCATTGAAGACTATCTGGATTGACGATAACTACTTCAATGCGCGTAGCATGGACGTATATATTACCAAATTGCGTAAGCACCTGAAAGAAGATGAATCTATCGAGATTATCAATATTCACGGAAAGGGATATAAACTGATAACTCCGGAAGCCGAGTCCTGATGGGGAGCCGGCTTCGGACAATGGGAAATAAAAAAAGGCGGTTGCAGTGCAATCGCCTTTTTTTATTTCTTTTTCTCGGTATTAATCCGCAATTCTCTTGTTGATAAGAATGTAAGAAATCAATCCTATTACAATTAAAACAGCGCTGGTGCCCAAAATCGCGTTGTTGTTTACATTGCCGGTAAAAGAACATGCAACCAAGATTACAGCTCCTACCAAGATTAATATCAATCCCAGATTTTTTAATAAGCCTTTCATGTGTGTGTATTTTAATAGATTATTATTTTCGTATTCTTGTCACAAAGAAAAGCATAATTCTTTAACAAGCGAAATTATTTTTGCAAAAAAACTATTATTCGCTTAATTTAGTTGGTTTTCAGCTCTTCCCTATGGATTTACGGTTAGTCTTTCGTATTGAAAAATATTTTTCTCAGCACTTCTTGGCTCACGCTCAGCTCTTCGATGGTGATGCCTTGCAATGCTTCCTTTAACGTCTGGTTGGCTATGACGCGGGCGCGCTCTTCCAGTTCCTTTCCGTCTTTAGTAAGGTGTATCAGATTGGTGCGGCGGTCTTTTTTATCGGAAATGCGTACTACAAGATGCTGGCGCTCCATATTATCTATAAGGCGGGTCATGCTGGGTTTGTCTTTAAAGGTTGCATTGCACAACTCTTGCTGCGTAACTCCGTCTTTTTCCCATAAGAAGATAAGGACAGTCCACTGCTCCGGAGTGATTTCCAAACCATTCTGCCTGAAGTTGCGTGATAATTTACGGTTAATCGCGGCAGATACCTTACCATTCAGAATAGCGAATATCAGCCGGATGTCAAAGTTAAATTGCTCTATCATGAAATTATTGTTTAAACAACTTTGCAAATATAGTACAACTTGGATACAATACAAAATAAGTCCGCTTATTTTTGCAGTTCAAAATAAAATGCCTACCTTTGCACCCGCATTTAATAAACAAATAATTTATTTATTTAATTAAACGAGTATGAATCAATACGAAACCGTTTTCATTTTGACTCCCGTTTTGTCTGATGTTCAGATGAAGGAAGCGGTAGAAAAATTCAAAGGCATCCTTACTGCTGAAGGTGCTGAGATTGTAAATGAAGAAAACTGGGGACTGAAAAAACTGGCTTATCCTATCCAGAAGAAGTCAACCGGTTTCTATCAGCTGATTGAGTTCAATGCAGAACCTACTGTAATTGAGAAATTGGAAATCAACTTCCGTCGTGACGAGCGCGTAATCCGTTTCTTGACTTTCAAGCAAGACAAGTACGCTGCAGAGTACGCTGCGAAGAGAAGAAGTGTTAAATCAACTAAAAAGGAGGATTAATCATGGCACAACAAGTTCAATCAGAAATCAGATATTTAACTCCGCCCTCAGTAGACGTTAAGAAGAAAAAATACTGCCGTTTCAAAAAGAGCGGTATTAAGTACATCGACTACAAAGACCCTGAATTCTTGAAGAAATTCTTGAATGAGCAAGGTAAAATCCTTCCGCGTCGTATTACCGGTACTTCTTTGAAGTTCCAACGTCGTGTAGCTCAAGCTGTGAAGAGAGCACGTCACTTGGCGTTGCTGCCTTATGTAACTGACATGATGAAATAATAGGAGGAGGAAAGTATGGAAATTATATTGAAAGAAGACATCGTAAACTTGGGTTATAAGAACGACATCGTAACCGTTAAATCCGGTTATGGTCGTAACTACCTCATCCCGACAGGAAAAGCTGTCATCGCTTCTCCTTCTGCAAAGAAAATGCTGGCTGAAGAGCTGAAACAACGTGCTCACAAGCTGGAGAAAATCAAAAAGGATGCTGAAGAACTGGCTGCTAAGCTGGAAGGCGTATCCTTGAAGATTGCTACTAAGGTTAGTGCTACAGGTACTATCTTCGGTTCTGTAGGCAACATCCAGATTGCCGACGAGCTGGCTAAACTGGGTCATAACATCGACCGTAAGATTATCGTTGTTAAGGATGCAGTGAAAGAAGTTGGTAACTACAAGGCTATCGTTAAGCTGCACAAGGAAGTTTCTGTGGAAATTCCTTTCGAAGTAGTTGCTGAGGAAGCATAAATATAGAATTCTATATAAAAGGAAAAGTCCGGTTTCTGAAAGGAAGCCGGACTTTTTTTTGTTTTCTCCCTTTCCCGGTTATTCATTTGGGACGGAGTGAAGTTTCATGATAAGACAGATGCTTAACTTAAATGGTAAGATGTCTTCTTGTACTGATTGGATATAAAAAAAGTCTGTCCGTACTTTCGTACGTCAGACTTTCAATTCTCTCTAATTGTTGTTCTGAAATTATTCAGCTACAACTGCTGCGCTATCTGTTGCAGTAGTATCAGCTACTGATGCTGCTGCCTCAGCTGCTGCAGCTTCTACAGCTGCGATTGAGTCAGCGATACGGATTGAATCAGCTGTTGCTTGTTCAGCGTTAGCTGCTTTGTTACCACAAGATGCGAAAGATACTGCTACGATAGCTACGGCCATCAAAACTAATTTTTTCATTTTCTTTACTTTTAAAACGTAATACAATCAATTGCTTTATTAAAACGCTGCAAAGGTATGTACTTTTTGGATATGTTGTTCTCCAAAACCCAACTTTTTTTATACTTTTTTTTGAGGAAAGCCCATTTTACCCTCTTCAAGCATGTTCTATAACATATTAATCCTCTGCAATGCTGTTGTATAAATACCTTTTGATACTTCTTTTCGGGGTTTTCTCAAATTCTGTAGGATAAAGCTGTATTTGGCTGACTTTTTCGTAAGCGGCAACGCTGTTGTTCAGATTCTTGAGATTTTCATCCATGATGGTCTTTAGATTTTCCGGATTGTTCAACCCTAAAGAATCCAGTGCTTCATAGTCGGCATAGACCAGAGCTACCAATTTCCTGTTGCGCTCAATCACAAGGCTTTCCAAAACGAATGGCATATTGTTGAGGCGGGCTTCTATTTCTTCCGGGAAGATATTCTGTCCGCTGGAACTGAGAATCATAGTCTTGCTTCGTCCGCGGATGTAGAGGTTGCTATTGTCGTCCAAAGTGCCTAAGTCGCCGGTACGCAGCCAACCGTCTTCGGTAAAGACTTCCTTCGTAGCTTCCGGATTTTTATAATAGCCTGCCATCACATTTTCACCGCGTACCTGTATTTCGCCAAGCTGGTCATCCGGATTTTCTTTATAGATACGGGCTTCCATAATATCGAGCACCCGTCCAGAGGAAGTTGTTACAAATTCGTTCCATGGAGCGTAGCTGATAAGCGGAGCGCATTCCGTCATGCCGTAGCCGATGGTGAAAGGGAATTTGATGCGATGGAAGAATTCTTCCACTTCCGGATTCATGGCAGCGCCACCGATAATCACTTCTTTGAATCGGCCACCTAATGCATCTACCAGTTTTTTGCGGATTTGTCCATATATCTGTCCGTCCAGCAAAGGAATGCTGAGCGCCCATTTCATGGACTTTTTGTTGATAATAGGCTGAATGACGTTCTTGTATATCTTTTCGATAACAAGGGGGACGGTTATAATCAGATTGGGCTTTACTTCTTCAAACGCCTTCATCAGGATTTTGGGAGAAGGAATTTTCCCTAACAGTGTAACGTGAGTGCCCACGGCAGTAGCGGTCAGAAAGTCGAAAGCGCAACCGTAGGCATGTGCCAGCGGAAGGAAAGAGAGGACTTTATCACCTTTCTTCAGCAATCCGGTACGTATGCCGAAAGTTACGTTACCTGCCAGATTGTTTCCTGTCAGCATAACGCCTTTGCTGAACCCTGTCGTACCCGAGGTGTAGTTCAGCAGCATTACTTTATCATTGGAGAGGTCTGTATACGTCACATTTTCTTTTGTAAAACCGTTGGGGTAGGTTTCTTCCATTTTATCGTCCAGATGTTTGAGGAAACGCTGGATGGTTTCTCCGTCGCGCTGGTACAAGCAGCGGAAGTCGTTGAGCGAGAACACGCCGCGCAATCCGGCAAGCCGCTCTTCCTCCAGATGCTCCCAAATGGCATCGCTGGTGAAGAGGAATATCGATTCGGAATGGTTAACGATGTGGTGCACATCGTTGGGGTTGAAATCCTGTAAGATAGGAACCACAATGCCGCCATAGGTGATAACAGCCATATAGGAGATACACCAGCGGGCATTGTTTTTGCCGATGACCGCTATCTTATCGCCGCGGCGCAAGCTGCAATGTTTGAACAGCAAATGTAGTCTGGCGATTTCTTGCGCCACTTCTCCATAGGTGTAATTCCCGTTTTCTCCATAATCGGTATAGCAGGGAAGGTCCCAATTCTCGCGGAAACTATGCTCGTATAGCTTGATGAAGTTTTCTTGTATCATTGCACGTTTTTTGATGAATTGTGCAAAAGTAGGAAAAATATAATAATAATGTGTACCTTTGTCGTGAAAATGTGATTTAGACTCATGATAGATACCAGTATATTTCAAGATAAGACAGCGGTTTACTATACGTTGGGGTGTAAACTGAATTTCTCGGAAACTTCGACTATCGGTAAGGTTTTGCGGGAGGCAGGCGTGCGTACGGTGCGCAAGGGAGAGAAGGCGGATATATGTGTGGTAAACACTTGTTCGGTCACCGAGGTGGCGGATAAGAAGTGCCGCCAGGCAATTCATCGTTTGGTGAAGCAGCATCCGGGAGCTTTTGTGGTGGTAACGGGGTGCTATGCCCAGTTGAAGCCGGATGCCGTAGCAAAGATAGAAGGTGTGGATGTAGTGCTGGGTGCGGAGCAGAAGAAAGACCTGCTTCAGTATCTGGGCGATTTGCGGAAGCACGAAAGCGGTGAGGCGCATACCTCTGCCTTGAAAGATATCCGGTCGTTTGCTCCGTCGTGTTCGCGTGGTGATCGTACCCGCTTCTTCCTGAAAGTGCAGGACGGTTGCGATTATTACTGTTCTTATTGCACCATTCCTTTTGCCCGCGGCCGCAGTCGTAACGGAAGCATCGCATCTTTGGTGGAACAGGCTCGTCAGGCAGCCGCCGAAGGCGGTAAGGAGATTGTATTGACAGGGGTAAATATCGGCGATTTCGGAAAGTCGACGGGAGAAACCTTCTTCGACCTGGTGAAGGCGTTGGACGATGTGGAAGGCATTGAGCGCTATCGCATATCTTCTATTGAACCTAACTTGCTGACGGACGAAATCATTGAGTTCGTATCCCGTTCCAAGCGGTTTATGCCTCATTTCCATATTCCGTTGCAATCGGGTAGTGATGAAGTGCTGAAACTGATGCGCAGACGATATGATACGGCGTTGTTTGCTTCTAAAGTGAAACGGATAAAGGAAGTGATGCCCGATGCCTTTATCGGTGTGGACGTGATTGTAGGAACGCGTGGAGAAACGGAAGAATACTTTGAGCAGGCATACCGGTTTATTCAAAGTCTGGATGTGACGCAGCTTCATGTGTTCAGCTATTCCGAACGTCCGGGTACGCAGGCTTTGAAGATAGAGCATGTGGTGTCTTCCGAGGAAAAGCACAGACGCAGCCGGCTTCTGCTGGATTTGTCGGACGAAAAGACACGTGCGTTTTATGCCCGCCATATCGGGCAGACAATGCCTGTGCTGTTGGAACGTTCTAAACCGGGAACGCCGATGTACGGTTTCACTCCGAATTACATCCGGGTGGAAGTGCCGCATGATGATGCGCTGGATAATCAGGTAATTCCGGTGCGTATGGGCGATTTTAATGAAGAAGGCACGGCGCTTTCGGGAGCGTTTGGCGATAAGTGATTTACTCAGTAATCTGTAATAAGGAATTGACAAGGTGAAATCAAGGTTGATTTATTGGTTGACTTATGCGGGCATGTGGTTGTTGGCCTTATTGCCTTTTAAGGTACTTTATATACTGTCCGACGGGCTTTGCTTTTTGATGCATCACGTCGTGCACTATCGGCGCAGAGTAGTACGTGCTAATTTGTGCAATGCGTTTCCTGAAAAATCCGCGGCTGAACTGCGGGATATAGAACGTGAGTTCTACCGTTATATCTGTGATTATATGTTGGAGGAGGTGAAGATGCTGCGTATGTCTTTCAAGGAACTCTGCCGACGCATGGAATATGACAATAAGGAAGAGTATCTTGCCATGATTGAAAAACATGGGGGTATTGTGTTGCTGATACCGCACTATGCTAACTTTGAGTGGATTACGGGAATGAGTAGTATCATGCAAGAGGGAGATATACCGGTGCAAATCTATAAACCGTTGCATAATAAATATATGGATGCTATGTTTAAACGCATCCGTACCCGTTTTGGCGGTTACAATGTAGCCAAACATTCTACGGCGCGCGAGATTATAAAACTGTGCCGTGACAACAAGCGTGTGGCGGTAGGTATGATAACCGACCAGTCGCCCAATCCTAACGAGGCGCATTACTGGACAACTTTCCTGAATCAGGATACCGTCTTTATGGATGGTGCCGAACGTATTGCCAAACTTATGGACTTTCCTGTATTCTACTGTGAACTGCAAAAGCAGGGAAGGGGATATTGCCGGGTTCGTTTTGATCTGATAACCGAAACTCCGAAAGCGACTGCCGACGGTGAGATAACGGAACTTTTTGCCCGTCGCCTGGAACAGACAATCCGTCGCGAACCGGCTTATTGGTTCTGGTCGCATAAGCGTTGGAAACTAAAGCGTGAGGATACCATACAACATGGATAAGATTGCTGTTGTCATATTGAACTGGAATGGGTGTGAAATGCTTCGTTCGTTTCTTCCTTCCGTAGTGCGCTATTCCAAGACGGAAGGTGCGAAAATTTATGTGGCGGATAACGGTTCGACAGATGCTTCCGTTGATATGCTTCGCCAAGAGTTTCCTGACGTGCATCTTATTATATTAAAAGAGAACCTCGGTTTTGCCGAAGGGTACAACCTTGCCTTGCAGCAGGTATCTGCAGAGTATGTGGTGCTGCTTAATTCCGATGTGGAAGTGACCGGACACTGGCTGGCGCCACTTGTAAGCTACATGGACGCTCATCCTGAAGTTGCGGCATGCCAGCCTAAAATCCGGAGTTGGCGGCAAAAGGAACTGTTCGAATATGCAGGAGCGGCCGGCGGATTTATAGACCGTTACGGTTATCCCTTTTGCCGGGGGCGGATAATGAGTGCAGTAGAGAAAGACAACGGACAGTATGATACTGTCGTTCCTGTGTTTTGGGCTACAGGCGCTGCCTTGTTTATCCGTCGGAAAGACTATTTGGATGCCGGCGGATTGGACGGACGTTTTTTCGCTCATATGGAAGAGATAGACTTGTGCTGGCGACTTCGTGCCCGCGGGCGGATGCTGGTTTGTGTACCCCAAAGTACCGTTTATCATGTAGGCGGTGCAACCTTGAAAAAGGAGAATCCTCATAAGACTTTTCTCAATTTTCGTAACAATCTTGTAATGCTCTATAAGAATCTGCCGCAAGAAGAATTGGGGCCTGTAATGCGTGTGCGCGCAGTGCTTGATTATGTTGCGGCTTTGAGTTTTCTGCTCAAAGGGCAGTTTCCCAATATGTGGGCAGTGCTTCGCGCACGTCGTGCATTCCATTTGCTCCGTCCTTCGTTTGCGGATGCCCGTAAAGAGAACTTGAAAAAAACATCACTCCCGATGATTCCCGAACGAGTAAAAAGTAGTATCTTGGTAGGGTTTTATCTGCGTGGGAAGAAATTTTTCTCTCAGTTGTAGGAACTGTTATCTATTCTTGATTGTTTGTTTTGTAAAAGTTATTTGCTTATGGAAAAATTGGTTAGAAAGATTGGCCTGGTGGCGCATGATGCCATGAAGAAAGACCTCATAGAGTGGGTACTTTGGAATTCGGAATTGCTTATGGGGCATAAGTTTTATTGTACGGGTACTACGGGAACCCTTATTTTGGCAGCATTGAAAGAGAAGCATCCCGATGTCGAATGGGATTTTACCATTCTCAAATCCGGTCCTTTGGGCGGTGACCAGCAAATGGGCTCGCGCATTGTGGACGGGGAAATTGATTATCTTTTCTTCTTTACAGATCCCATGACTTTGCAGCCGCACGATACCGATGTTAAGGCTTTGACCCGTCTTGCCAGCGTGGAGAACATCGTGTTTTGCTGTAACCGCAGTACGGCAGACCATATCATTTCGAGTCCGCTCTTCCTTGATCCTACTTATGAACGTACTGTTCCCGATTATAGCAACTATGCCAAGAGGTTCGAGAACAAGCAAGTCGTTGCCGAGGCGGTTGAATCGGCTAAGAAAAGAAAGAAGAAGCAATAATTCATTCTGTGCATATAATGAGGCGGGGATGTCCGAAGTGCCTGTACAGGGTTGCTTTTGTTTTAAGTAGTTATTGCTGTCGCTTCCCGTGAGATGCAAATCTCTATTCCCGCCGCTTCGATGTCTGCCCCCATTGGCGGATTGCGCTTTGATAACTTTAATTCAATATTTTCTATTTGGGGGAAATCGCCGAACAACCGTTTCACAATACGTCCTCCGACATGTTCCAATAGCTTGGAAGGAATTTTCATTTCTGCCTTTACGGCTTCATACACATCTGCGTAGCTCACGGTATCCGCCACATCATCGGTCTGCATGGCAGGTGCGATGTTTACTTGCAGTCGCAGGCTGACAGTGAATTCGTTACCTGCCAGTGTTTCCTGTTCGCCTACACCGTGGTGGGCGAAAAAGCATATCCGGTCTAAAAATATGTAGCTTTTCATAAACGAAAAAATAGTCTCTCATGCAAACTTATGGATAATATTTTTGTTCTACAACTCGTGGAGCACGATTTCTATGCTTTTTTGCAAAAAATGGCGTGAAAATTTTCATTCTAATTATATTTCTATAACTTTGCATTGAAGTTCGGTAGCGACTGTAGCTTGATTTTTTAAGGAGAAAAATATATTAGAAGCGTTGTGCTTTGTCCTCTAAATGGAAACCTAGGAAATTTTCATTATTTAACGAAGGACAGCACAGTGGATTCTCACGTTTGTAGCGTGGGACTGCTGTCTGTTTTCGTTAAAGGGCTATTCCTAGGGCCTCCATTTAGAAACAGCACGCAGCTCCACGTTTCTGTTTCTAACCGGTCCTTTCGGAGTTTGGAGGACGCATGCTTCCGGTCTGCCTGTGCAGACAGAAGTTTATAAGACGTTTATGCAGATAAGATTGTTGCTGTTTCTGTTGTGCATATTTCTCATGACTCCGATTGATGGGTATGTAAAAGCCGGTAATGGGGAAGATACCTTGTACTACGCCGGGCGAACATTCAGTCCGAATTCGAGCATCGGGCGCAATAACCATTCGTTGTTGCTGAAGACCAATGCTGTGGCGTGGGGAATGGCGGTTATGAACGTAGCGGTGGAGTATGATATTTCGCCTGCAATTTCTGTCCTTATTCCTTTTTACTATTCTCCTTTCAATTATTTTACTTCTTCCCGCAAACTGCGCACTTTCTGCGTGCAGCCCGAAGTGCGTTATTGGTTCGGGCAGGTGGATGGTCTTTTTACCGGTGTGCATATCGGGGTGGCTTCTTACAACTATGCTCTTAAGAACAGTACATATCGCTATCAGAATAGCGATACGGGTACTCCATTGCTGAACATGGGGCTTACTGCCGGTTACCGGCTTTCACTCGGAAAAGGCGGGTGCTGGTGTCTGGAGTTTTCTTTGGGAGCGGGATATGCTTATCTGGATTATGACCGCTTTTTTAATATTCCCGGTGGTGCTTATGTCGATACTCGTCATAAGAATTTTTTCGGCATCGACCATGCGGGTATTTCAGTGGGCTACCGTATTGATTGGAAAGGAGGCCGGCGATGAAACAACTGTTTGTGGCTGTCTGTAGCTTGCTGTCTGCACTCTTGTGGGGAGGATGCAGCGTACGCGAATTGCCGGAAGGAGGTGGGATAGACCCTACAATCGTACATACCGAAATTGTCCTGCTACCCGGTTCCGATATGACACAGTTCGATGTTCCGGAGCTCTCTACACGTACCGCCGATGTGCACAAGTACAAGGTGCGTTATATTGTGGAAGTATATGCCGATGACAGGTTCGACCAAAGCCTGCAATTCCGCCGTCAGTTGATTTGTGAGGAAGGAGATGCAGGAGAAGTGGCATTGGAATGTGAACTTCATGCACGTAACTATCGGGTGGTGGCATGGCGGGACTTTGTACTTGCTGCCGAGGTTTCCGGCAACACTGCTGCCGACTGTTTTTACACCACCTCCGATTTTGCTGCCGTCAAGCTGAAAGGCGATTATACGGGTGGAACCGACTATAAAGATGTGTTTTGCGGGCAGGCAACCCTTGACCTTACCCCTTATCGTTGCCGTTTGGCAGTCCGTCATCGCGAAGAGATACAGTTGGAACGTCCGCTGGCGAAAATAGAGTTGATTACTACCGATGTCATCAAGTACCTCAACAAGTTGGAACAAATGAAGTCTGTCCGTCCTGCGGGCATAGAAGATTTTACGGTGCAACTGGTTTATACCGGTTATTTCCCCACAGGTTTTAATGTCGTTTCCAATCGTCCCAATGAGGCGGTCACGGGTATACAATTCACTTCCGTTCCCATTGTTGTTTCCAACAATGAGGCTTGTCTGGCTTTCGACTATGTGCTGGTGAATGGTACGGAGTCTTCCGTTACGCTGGAAATGGTTATCTGCAACGAAAAGGGACAGGAGGTGAATCGTGTCGGCGGCGTGGAAGTGCCCGTCAGACGGAATAGGATTACTACGGTGCGTGATGCGTTTCTTACCCGTGAGTTCGCTCCCGGCATCGGTATCAACCCCGGTTTCGACGGAGAGATAAATGTGGTGGTTCCCTGACGGCTTATTTAAACAGGACTTCTTCAAACAGAATAAACAGATGTCTCATTTTAAACAAAACGAACATGAAAAAGTGTTTTTTATTAATGGCAGGTATTATCTTGCTTACATTCACAGCCTGTCAGAGTGACGAGCTGGCGAATGGCGGAAGAAACGGCGAAGTAGCCGCCTCTTTCAGTGTACAGTTGCCTGGGAACGGGAACGATGCTGTAACCCGTGCTGTAACGGCGGGTGACGGTACATCGGTGAATCGTTGTATCATGGAAATCTACCTGAACGACGAACTTTATAGCCGGCAGATAGGTACGATTCAACCGGATGGTCTGACGGCCGGCTTTGATGTCCGCCTGGTTACTTCACAGACTTATAAGTTCGTGTTCTGGGCAGACCACGTCGAGTCAGTGGAAGATGAAGCCATAAAGACCGATTTGCATTACAACACTGCCGACCTTCGTAACATTTCCATGAAAGGGGATTATAACGGAAGCAGCAAGGATGATACGCGGGATGCTTTCTTTGCCAGTCTGGAGAAGCTGGTGACTAATGCTTTTTCAGAAAGTGTGGAGCTGACCCGTCCGTTCGGACAGTTGAACATCAAAACGGAAGATCTGGCTTCTATTCCTAATAATCAAAAAGAAGCATTTGTTCCGGTAACGGCGGGCTTGTCATTCAAGAACCTTTATACCGGTTTTAATGCAGCCACGGGTGACTTGCTCGGCGAACCGACGGCTGTAGCTTACAAAGCTGCTTCGGATGTGGTGGATGCCAACGGTAACCTGACTGTAGACTATCTCTTTGCACCGAATACTGCGGGCGGACAACATTTGGCAAATATGACGCTTGCCGTATACAACGCTGCCGGTGAGCAGATTACCACGAAAGACCTGAATAACATACCTGTTCAGCGTAACTACAAGACGAATGTAACGGGTAATTTACTGACGGTTGACAGTAAGGTAAACGTAACGGTAGCTCCTGCATTCTCTTCTCCTGCTTTAAGTGAAACAGTAATAGAGGTAGCATCCGTAAGCGAAGTGGCTGAAGCCTTGAAAACCAATACTAATGTGGTTGTAACGGAAGCGCCGAAAGAAGCAGCGACTATTTCACTGCCCAAATATGAGAGTGGGGATGTTGCGGTATCCATAACATTGCCTGAAACATCGAATGATATAACCATTAATTATGTAAGTGATGAAAGCGGTGGGAATGCTCCTAAGGAACTGAATATAACCGCCCCTTCCGCCAGCAAGATAATCATTGACGCTTCGGAGTCTACCGTAACGTTGAACGGACAGTCTTATACGGCTGTTGAGGCTACTACAGCGGATAATACGCTGATTGTGGAAAGCAGTGTTACTATCGGAACACTGACGCTGAAGAAAGGCAATGTTAAACTCTATGGAAAGATAACTACTTCTGTATCGAAGGATACAGGTTGGAGCGGGACTATCATCCGCTGTCTTGATAATCAGCAAAGTTATGACAACCTGATAGCCGATAATGTATCGGGTTATACCAGTATTTTGATTGAGCGTGAGGCTTCGTTTGATGCTTCCAAGGCATCTGCCAATGCTTCGGCAACCGTAGGAAAGCCGATGAAGATTGCTGCTAACGCCACGATTGCTCATTTAAAAATGCATGTAGACCAGGCTGCCGTATCTCCTATCGAGATAATAGACGGAGCTGCCAACGTGGTATTCGATGACCTGACAGTATCTTCTACCAATGAACAGTCATTGGTGAAGGTAGTAGGAACCGGTCAGAAAGTCACTATCCGCAACGGTTCTCTGTTGTTGACTTCCGGCAAGTCCAACCAGTCCGGTTTCAATATTCAGAACGGAGGTCATGAGAATACGATTACAGCCTTGTTGGAAGATACTTATATCGGTTTTGGAGCAACGAAAGTGAATGTGGATAAGTCGCAGGATTATACTTATACGGATGAGAAAAAGGGTGACTTTACCAAATCTGCCTGGTCGAGAGCGATTACCGTAGGGTATAATAGTGCTAAAGTGTATGACGGGACGGCTGTGACAAACCTGACTGTAAACCGTTGTGTTTTCGAAGGAGTATATTATGTTATCAACACACTGCATAATGTATCGCTGAATGTCGATGTGGATAACTCCATTCTCGACGGGCGTGCAGCTTTCAATATCTGGTCTACTGCAAAAGCCGGTTCAACTTTTAATGTGAAGAATTCCAAGTTGATAGGGCGTAACTGTTTCTCCGGTTCTACGGAAGAGTTTGCTACGGTTGTGCTGAATGACTACAATAGTAATGATGTAGCATCGGTGAAGTATGTACGTAACAATACGATTACATTGGATAATTGTGATGTAGTGAGTGACAATGCACCACAAACAGAGACGAACTATCAGTATGGCATCAGCATGCGTTCTCCCTATTATAATAAATTGATACTGAAGAATCATACGAAATTCCGTGAAACTCAGACTCCGCGTTTGCCGCATGTAGTAGATTTCAATACCAATGCATGGCGTAATGAAGTGCTTGCCGACGGTTCGGTAAATTTGGACGGATGTGCGGCAGGTGTAACAGTGCTGCCAAGCAATAAATGGAGCGGACACAGTTATGCTTCCGTAGGAACGGTTGCCGATGACGGTAAGATTTATATAGGCGATCCGGATGTGCTGGCCGGCTTTATTCAGGGCGGAGCCAATGGAAAAGGGGCAGAGGTAGTGCTTGTACGCGATTTGGATATGGGCAGCCATAATATAACATTGAGCACTTCATTTAAAAGTATAAGTAATTGCACTTTTAATGGGAATAATCATACCATTGCCAATTATACTTTATCGAACAAGCTATATGCAGGTTTGTTACCTAATGCCATTAGTGTGACTGTCAGGAATCTGACTTTGAAGCATGCGAACATTACGGCTGTTGACGACGGCAAAAACAATGCTTATGCCGGTGGGTTCATCGGCTGTGCCTATGGTACGAACGTGGTAGAAAACTGTACACTCGAAAACAGTACCGTGCAAGGCATCAATAAGGTGGGTGGCATAGCCGGTTTCCAGGCAGAAAATGGAATCAGTATCAGAAACTGTACCGTGAAAGGTTCGGTCGTAAAGGTGGATACAGAGAATAAGGAATATGGTCAATGTGGCGGTATTTTAGGATATATCGGTTCAGTGGCGGCAGCAAATGAGGTAAGCGGAAATTTCATTATCGACACCAAGGTGGAAGCTCCGGCTAATACCAATGCCGGTGAGGAACATCGTAAAAGTAGTATTTGTGTAGGTACATTGCACGGTGTAGCGGGGCAGTCGCTGGTTATAGATATGCCGTTCGGGTATATTCAGGGCTCGACTTTTAATGGGAAGCCGCTTGATAAGACAGAATATATGGGCTTGTTGGGCGGAGTGCGTTTCACGGATGCCCATCCTTCGCTGACTATTAACGGTACAAGATATTGATAGAGAGTGTGTCAAAATACATTTGACGATTTCTTTTAGGCACGGATTTTAGTTTTGACGCACATTCATGGAACTTGTCTCTTTCGCAAGAGGAGATGATGCAACTGTTGCTTTCCGGATTACGGAAGTGTTCTGCGGTTCGGAGAGCATACGGTTTTTTTGTTTGTTTGCCTTCCCTGCGTTGCGAAACGTGGGGAAGTTTTTGTATGATTTAGTCAGTTGTTTGGTATCATAGGTCTGTTTATTAAGTAGGGGTATAGCAGAAAATTCTATGTAAGGAGATGCAATGAGTAAAAAAGCGGTGGAAAACTATTAAAAGGTCTCCACCGCTTTTTTACTCATTATCAGTTAATATGCTGTTTATCGTCCCGTTTGTGCGATCAGCTCTTTTATCTTTTCGTTCAGGCTTTCGGCTTTCATCAGTTGTTCCAGCGTCAGGTGCATACGCCAGCGCCAGTAGTGGCGCGGATTGGCAGGTACATTGATACGTTCTTCCTGCGCATTGGGGTTGCGCCATTTGCCATCCATCGACATCCAGTCCTGCAGGGAGAGGATGGCAAGTATGGAATTGCTTTGCAGGTGCTTGCGTACAACCTCTTCACAAAGTTCGGGCGTGGCAACGGCGGGAGCGGCACCGTAATGTCCGAGCATCGTGTTGTAGTAACGTTGTGTCTGCTGGAAGTCTTCTTCCCACCAGCCGCGCAAGGTGGACATATCGTGTGTGGATATGGTGCAGACAGAGCGATACGGATACCAGTCCGGGTGTCCGAACTCCTGTGCCGGGTCTTTGGGCATGCGTTGTATTTCCAGGGATAGAATGCGTAAATCGTTCATTACCCATGCCACGCAACCGGGAATCATGCCCAAGTCCTCACCGCATACCAGCATCCGGGTAGATTGCGTCAGTTGCGGCAGTTTGTTCATAGCCTGCTCACGCCAGAATTCGTTGTGGCGGTGATAGTAGTACTGGTCGTACAGACGGTTGAAGGCAGCCTTTTCCCAATCGTTCAGGGAACGGTAGATATAGTCGTGCTGCACACCGATACGCGGGTGGTATTTGTACGGGTCATTGCGGTCGGGCACAAACAGTACGTCGCTGATAAGCGCATACAGGCCGTCGCGTATCCAGATACTGTCCTCATCTGTTTTGCCGGCAAAGTAGGCCTCTACCTTGCGCTGGGTATCGAATTCGGGACGCATCCGGTAAATTTCCCACGTATCTGTCGGTTCGATGAACGTCTGCTTTACGTAATCGGTATGCGGGCCGAACATCTGTCCGAGGAAATACTCGTGTATGTAAGGTTTCAGGAACTCATCGCGGAAAGAGAGACCGTAACTCTCTATCTCTTCACGCGTCATGGGCAGGGCGGGCACGAACTGTCCCAGCAGACCGTGCACGGCGTGCATCGGAATTTCCCAGATTCGGAAGAAACCGAGGATATGGTCAATGCGGTAGGCATCGAAGTATTCCGCCATTTTATGGAAGCGCTTCATCCACCACGCATAGCCGTCCTTTTCCATGACATCCCAGTTGTAGGTGGGGAATCCCCAGTTCTGTCCGTTTACGGAGAAATCATCGGGCGGTGCGCCGGCTTGTCCGTTCAGGTTGAAATAGTGGGGTTCTGTCCATGCTTCTACGCTGTTGCGGCTGATGCCGATGGGTATGTCACCTTTCAGCACAACACCATTGGCACGTGCATGTTCGGTAGCGGCAAGCAGTTGCAGATGCAGGTTGAACTGGATATAAAAGTAGATGGCTATATGCGGATAATCGGCTGATTCCGGTTGGCAGAGCTTCTCAATCTCTGCGGCATCGTAGCTGCTGTATTTAGGCCACTCGCGGAAGTTGGGCGTTTTATAAACATCGCGCAGGTAACTGAAAACGGCGTACGGTTGCAGCCACTCTTTGTTTGATTCAAAAAAATCGTGGAAAGCTGCCGAGCTCAATACTTTTTCTCCTTCTTGCTTGAAGATAAGATGAAAATATTCCCACTTGGTTTTGTTGACGGCTTCGTAATCGACGGCGGGCAGGGCATTCAGCTCTTTCTGCCGTTTGTTGAAGTCTGCCATGGCTTTTTTATCCTTCAATGTTCCCAGTTGCTTCAAGTCGGTGTACATCGGATGGAAAGCATAGATGGAGATGCTGTTGTAAGGATAGGAATCCGTCCATGTATGCGTCATGGTAGTGTCGTTAATGGGCAGAATCTGTACGGCTTTCTGTTTGGTGCTTACCGCCCAGTCAATCATACGCTTCAAGTCGCCGAAGTCGCCCACACCAAAGCTCTTTTCGGAGCGGAGTGAGAATACGGGCACGGCAACACCTGCGCCCTTCCAGGCGGGAAGGCTGAAATATACGTAGCGGTCTCCGACAACAAGGGTTTCGTTGGCGCCTGTTTGCGGGTCTGCCATATATCGGTTCGGATTGTTTTCCCAGCAAACGGCACGGCGTTCTTTCTTGTTATATAGAATGAATTTATATTCCAGCGGGAAGCTGATTTTGGTGGCATCCACCTCTATCTGCCACTCCGGGAAGTTGGCATCACTCATAAGTACGGCTTTGTCCGGGTTCCACTCTCCGAATATAGGCTGGTTTCCGCAGATGCCCAGGCAATGGTCACTGTCTATGCAGGGTGCGTATGCCTTTATCAGCAGCCCTTTCTTGTGTCCTTTGGGTGCGGCGTTGCGTTCGCGGTGTGCCAGAAGAGATTCCGTAAAGGCGGAAGTATAGAAATACTGCTGCTCCGGCAGGTTTTTCCAGCAATCCTGTATCCGGTACGTTTTCTTGGAAGTTCCGGAAAGGTAAAGCGTACGGGGCAGGCTGTTCCACTCTGCACGTGTATGCCGGCCGTCGCGGAAGATATGGTAGCTGTATCGGACAAGTCCGTCTTCCGGCATTGCAATGTTTACTTCCGCAGTCCAGTGAATACCGTCTATGGTCTGTAGCGGCAAAGCTTTGTCGGGATGTTCGTTTCCGAGTTCGGGGATGGAGCCTGAAACTCTGACTTCTTCACCCCAATTGGTTCTGTACTCGATATTGAATAATAAAATCATATATATTAGATTTAGAAACAACAATAGCTGCAATGATTATGCAAGTATAGAAAATATTCCTCATAATCATGCAGCTATTGCCGGCTATCTCATTTAAATTCCTATGCAAACGTTTGTGCTTGCCTGAACCTTATCCGCAACGGGATGTACCGCAGGTGGTGCAGATCAGGCAGCCTTCCTGATAAACCAGTGTCTCGTTGCCGCAATTCGGGCATTTTTTGCCTTTAGCTTCTGTTCCATCCGTTACGTATTTCTTCAAGGCACGTTCCACACCGTTTTTCCAGGTATTGATGTTCTCGCTGTCCAGTTGCAGTGAGCTTACCAGTTTCATTACCTGCTCGATAGGCATGCGGTAGCGCAGTACGCCGGAGATGAGTTTGGCATAGTTCCAGTATTCTTTGTTAAACTTTTCGGACAGTCCCTCAATAGTTACCTTGTAGCCGCGCTTGTTTTCGAACTGGAAGTCGTAACGCTTGTTGCCGTTTTCGTCAACGTTCTTGATGATGTGTCCTGTTGAAACGTTCTTCGGAAGGATGATTCCTTCATCGTCGTCCTGAAGACCGGTGAATATCTCGTAAGGATGTCCGTCGAGCAAGCCAACGAATGCCACCCATTTCTCTTTGTTGTTTTGGAAGCGTACAACGTCTGCTTCGAGTACTTTGGGACGGGTTTCGACAACCGTAGGCGGTTTGCATGGGGGCAGCTCCTCTTTTTTGTCCTTTTGGGTAGAGATAAGCACGCCCGAACGTGAGCCGTCGCGGTATACCGTACAGCCTTTGCACCCCGATTTCCACGCTTCGACATAGAGGCGGTTCACTAATTCCTCGTCTACATCATTCGGCAGATTGATGGTAACGCTGATGGAGTGGTCTACCCATTTCTGGATACGTCCCTGCATTTTTACTTTCATCAGCCAGTCCACATCGTTGGAAGTTGCTTTATAATAAGGTGACTTCTGAACCATCGTATCTACCTCGTCCTGAGTATAATGCTTGGCCGGGTCGTATCCTTGCGCTTGCATCCAGGTGACGAACTTGGGATGGAATACGATGTATTCCTCGAATGCGTCTCCGGTTTCGTCTACGAAATCCACACGTACGTTGGCGTCATTCGGATTGACTTTGCGACGTCGCTTGTATACCGGCAGGAATACGGGTTCGATGCCGGAAGTGGTTTGCGTCATCAAGCTCGTCGTACCTGTCGGCGCAATGGTGAGGCAGGCAATGTTGCGGCGGCCGTATTTCTTCATTTCCTCGTACAACTCCGGGTCTGCTTCGCGCAGGCGGTTGATGAACGGGTTGTTCTTTTCGCGTTCGCTGTCGTATACTTCGAAAGCACCGCGTTCTTTAGCCATTTCCACAGAAGAGCGGTATGCACTCAGTGCTACTGTCTGGTGTACTTTCTCTGCAAATTCGGTAGCCTCTTCAGTGCCGTAACGCAGTCCCAATGCTGCAAGCATGTCGCCTTCGGCGGTGATGCCTACACCGGTGCGGCGGCCTTGTCCGCTCTTTTTGTAGATTTTCTGCCACAAAACGCTTTCTGTATGCTTTACATCTTCGTTTTCCGGATCGGAGTCAATTTTGGTCATGATGCGTTCTATCTTCTCCAGTTCCAGGTCGATGATGTCGTCCATGATACGCTGGGCGAGTGCTACGTGCTTCTTGAACAAGTCGAAATCGAAGTAGGCATCCGGTTTGAACGGATTGACTACATATGAATATAGGTTAATAGCTAGCAAACGGCAGGAGTCGTAGGGACACAAGGGAATTTCACCGCAGGGGTTAGTAGACACAGTATGGTAACCCAGGTCTGCGTAGCAATCGGGTACGGACTCTTTTAAGATGGTGTCCCAAAAGAGTACACCGGGTTCGGCGGACTTCCATGCGTTGTGCACGATTTTTTTCCACAAATCGGTGGCGCTGATTTCTTTCTTGAACAGAGGTGTGTCCGCATCAATGGGATATTGCTGTACGAATGGCTTGCCGTCGATGGCTGCCTGCATAAATGCGTCGGTCAGCTTGACGGATACATTGGCGCCCGTTACTTTACCTTCTGTCATTTTTGCATCTATAAAGGCTTCCGAATCCGGATGCTTGATAGACACGCTTAACATCAGCGCACCCCGGCGACCGTCTTGGGCTACTTCACGGGTGGAGTTGGAGTAGCGTTCCATGAAAGGAACCAGTCCTGTTGATGTCAGGGCGGAATTTTTTACCGGAGAACCTTTCGGGCGGATGTGTGACAAGTCGTGTCCTACACCGCCGCGGCGTTTCATCAGTTGTACCTGCTCTTCATCAATCTTGAAGATTGCACCGTATGAGTCGGCCTCGCCATCCACACCTATCACAAAACAGTTGGAAAGGGAAGCTACCTGGTAGTTGTTTCCGATTCCGGTCATCGGGCTGCCTTGCGGAACGATGTATTTGAAGTGGTCCAACAAGCCGAAGAGTTCTTCGGAAGTCAGTGCGTTGGGGTACTTGGCTTCGATGCGGGCTACTTCATTGGCTATTCTCCAATGCATGTCTTCCGGAGATTTTTCGTAAATATTTCCGAAAGAATCTTTGACTGCGTATTTGTTCACCCAAACCCTTGCAGCCAGTTCGTCGCCTTGGAAGTATCGTAAAGATTCTTCGTAGGCTTCGTCATAAGAATAAACTTTCTTTTCCACGATGCGATAACTCTTAGATTTAATTATGAATAAGTAAAAGTGTAGAAGTTGTACTTATTGCTAACAAATGTGGCTGCAAATCTATGAATGTTTTTTGTTATGGCAAAATAAAAATTGATGTTTTTATTAACCGGTTGTTAGTTTTCAGCTTTAATCGGTTAATTTGTTGGTTTATAATAAAATGGCTTTTTGTAAATTAACAAAAAGTTTTCTAAAAAGAAAATTTTATAAAGAATACTGTTCGGGTAGTTTGTCCTTTTTAGAAAACATGCCTGCACATATTCTAAACTATTGGATGATATTCTGTGTTTCTTTTCATATATTTGCAGAAAAAAGATAGAATGGAAAATCTAAAACAAAGGAGAACAATCCGTAAGTATCAGCAGAAAGATATTTCTTCTGATTTGTTAAATGATTTGCTTGAAACCTCTTTCCGTGCTTCTACGGTTGGAAACATGCAGGTGTATAGCGTAATTGTAACCCGTGACGCTGACCGGAAAGCCAGGTTGGCACCGGCGCATTTCAATCAGCCTATGGTGAAGACGGCGCCGGCAGTCCTTACTTTTTGCATCGACTTGCGCCGTTTTAGCAAATGGTGCGAGCAGCGGAAGGCAGAACCGGGATATAACAATTTTGAATGGTTTGTTACCGGAGCCGTGGATGCTTTGTTGGTTGCGCAAACATTCTGTGTGGCAGCCGAAGAAAAGGGTTTGGGCATTTGCTATCTGGGTACTACCACCTACAACCCCCAAATGATTATTGAGGCATTGGAGCTGCCCGAATTGGTCTTCCCTATCACTACCGTTACCGTAGGCTGGCCGGCAGAGACTCCTGCACAGGTAGACCGCCTGCCTTTGGAGGCCATTGTCCATGAAGAAACTTATCATGATTATACTCCTGAGGATATCGACCGTCTGTATGCCTATAAGGAATCTTTGCCTGAGAATAAACAGTTTATCGCAGAAAATAATAAAGAAACATTGGCTCAGGTCTTTACGGATGTACGTTATACAAAGAAAGATAGCGAGGCTATGTCCGAGAATCTTTGGAAAGTAATGAAACAACAGGGATTTTAATTTGAGTATAACGTATGAGGTATAAAGCGTATCCATGCTGTTTTTTGCATGATGATGACTTTATACCTCATACCTTATACTTTTGTTCCGTACCTTATACTTTTTTCAAGGCGGTCTGAATTTCTTCGATTTCAGCGCGGAATGATTTGTCTACCTCTTTCAGTTGCTTGATTGTTTTGCAGGCATGCAGTACGGTGGCATGGTCTTTATTCCCGATTAGCGTACCTATCTTGGCTGTAGAGAAGTCTGTATGTTTTTTGGCTAAATACATGGCTATCTGGCGGGCTTGCACCACTTCGCGTTTACGCGATTTTGTGTGTATGGCGGCATTTTCCAAACCAAAGTGTTTGCATACGGTGGTGATGATGTCGTCAATGGTTATGGCTTTGCTTTCGCAGTTCACGACTTTGCGTACGATGCGTTGCGCCAACTCCAGGTCGATTTCCTTGTTGTATATCGTAGAATGGGCCATGATGGAGATGACAATGCCTTCCAGGTCGCGCACGCTGTTACCTACATTCTCTGCTATATAATCAATTACTTCCGGCGGGAATTGTAAACCGTCACGATGTATCTTATTGCGCAGGATATTTTTGCGCAATTCTACCGTAGGCTTTTCCAGTTCCGCCACCATTCCCCATTTGAAACGTGTAATCAAGCGTTCTTCCATGCCTTGAAGCAGTACGGGAGCCCGGTCTGAAGTGAGAATAAGCTGTTTGCCGTTTTGATGCAGGTGGTTGAAGATATGGAAGAATGTGTTCTGCGTTTTGGTAACGCCTGCAAATTCCTGAATATCGTCAATAATCAATATGTCAATAGTCTGGTAGAAGTTGATGAAATCGTTGGTCGTATTGTTACGTACAGAGTCGGTGTATTGTACTTGGAATAAATGCGCAGATACGTACAATACGCGTTTCTCCGGATATAATTCCTTGATTTTTGTACCGATGGCATTGGCAAGGTGAGTTTTTCCCACACCTGATGCTCCATACAAAAACAGCGGATTGAATATGGTCTTAGCCGGATTGAGCGCCACTGCTTCTGCAACACTACGAGAGAGTTTATTGCTATATCCTTCAATAAACGTGTCGAAATTGTATTCCGGATTCAGATGCGGATCCAAATCGGGAACAGGTATCTGTGGAATAGCTTTATCTATCGTTTGCTTTTGTGGCATAATAGTACGGTGGGTCGACTCGTAGTTGACGGTCTTTTCAGGCCGTGAACTTTTGTCCACCATAACATTATACATCAACTTTGTTCCCTCTCCGATTACCTTATAAAGGGTCTTACGCAACAAGTCTACAAATTTATCCTCCAGAAATTCGTAAAAGAACTGGCTGGGAACTTGTACAACGAGCGTTTTATCCTCATATTTTAAGGGAACGATGGGGAGAAACCAAGTTTTATATGTCTGTTCCGGAACATTGTCTCTGATGATTTCAAGACAGCGGTTCCACAATCCGACATGATCCTGTCCACTCATAACGGTTACTAATACATTTATTAATTAAGCAAAACTTCTACGTTTGCAAAATTGGCAATCTTATTTGAAAAAAACAAATCTCTCTTTTCTTGCATTTCTCAGGAAAACAATAATCTCTTTACTTTCAGCTACTTATCGGAGTGTATGAAACCTATGCCTTTGCTGGAAGTCTTGCTTTTATGTAACAGCTTGTAATGTAGCGTATTATATCCTATACACAAGCTGCTGCATCCATTGGAAACAGCATGAGTATAAACCTCTTTTTTACCTTTATACGTAGACTTATCAAGGGGTTTCTTTCCCAATAACAAATGAGCCTTCTTATTTAGACAAAATCTATTTAAGAGGAAATTCTACTTATCTTTCTTGCCGAACAAAGAGAAATGGACGTAGCGTTTCGGATGCGATTTCAAGTCTTCCAACAAGCTCGCTGCGTTTGCCGTGGTGGCATTCAGATTGTTGTAAAGCGACGGGTCGTTCAGCAACAATCCTACTGTATTGTCCTTACGGTTTAATTTGTCTGTAAGCATCTTCACGTTGGCCAGCGTTGAGTCTATGCTTTGCATGGCTGTTGCGTAGTCTATCTCTTTCAGGTTGTTGGAAATCAGAACAAAGTTATCTCCGATGGTATTCAGCTTTCCTGTGAGCTGCGGGATGTCTTTATTCATCAATGTTTGCAGTTGTCCGCTGGTTACGGCCAGGTTGGCGGTCAGGTTCTGCACATTGTGCAGGGTGGCAGGTATGGCGGGGTCTGCCAATACCGTATTTAAAGAGCCGAGGATAGAATCCAGTTTGGGCAGCATCTTTTCCAGTTGCGGCATCATGGTAGCCACTTTCTCCATCATTCCGTTGTTGAGGGTGCCGGGAATCGTATCTCCGACCTGATACTTCTCGCGGGGATTGTTGGCAAGAAGAAGATTCATCTTGACGCCGCCTAACATTTCTGTGGCCAGCTCCGCCGTACTGCCTTTGGGAATGCGGAGGTCGGTGTTGACATCTATTTCGGCAACCACTTTTCCGGGTTGGGTATAATCGTAATACAGGTCGCGTACGATACCTACGCGGAAACCGTCGGCAAAGACCGGACTTGATTTGGTGAGTCCGTTGACATTATGGAACTTGACATAGAAATAACTGGAAGGCTTGAACATGTGAATGCCTTTCAGATAGTTGATACCATATACTAATATGCAAAGCGCTGCTATGCCTGCGATTCCAATTCTGACTTCTTTGGTAATATACTTCATGATGTATTTTATTTATTTCTTTTGTTTTTAAATTCTCTGATGGCAGTATTTACGTTTACTTTCCTGCCGTTCTTAAAGGCAATGATGAAAGCATCCTTGAATTTTGCCGTAATTGAACGTTTGGTGCGTAGCACCTTATTGTAATCGGAAGATGCGCCATAGGTGTATTTGTACAGGCCGCCTTCCTTATAATAATCCACATTTTTCAATCCTTTCAGCCGCTTGTCGTTCTTGGCCAGCGGACGGGAAGAGGTGAGTATCTGTATCTTGAACACAGGGGCTTTGTCCTCTGTCTGCGCAACGGTTGCTTTTTCCGAAGGCTGGGGGGCCGGTTTGTTGTTCCGGGCGGTCGCTTTTTTCTCTGTCTCGGGTGTGGCATCGGCAGGAGCGGGCGTTTTCTCTTCCGGCTGTGGCAGGTCTTCCGGCAGAATGGTCTGGCTGCTTCCGTTCAACCGGATTTCCTGTTCGCGCTTATAAGTGAGGAAAGCGCGGAAGATGCCGTTGGCAAGAGTATTGGTGCCTGCGTCCGTGTTTAGATACCGTTCTTCTTCGGGTGTGGAGATAAAGCCGAGCTCTACCAGAATACTGGGCATGGCACTGGCTTTCAATACCAGAAAACCGGCCTGGTGCACGCCCCGGTCTACCCGGCGGCAGGTGTTGCGGAAATGCTTTTGTACAAGTGATGCCAGATGTACGCTTTGCGACATATATTTATCCTGCATGAACTCGAAGATAATGTAGGACTCGGCGGAATTGGGATTAAATCCTGCATAGCGGGTCTTATAGTCGCTTTCGTAAAGAATGACCGAGTTTTCCCGCTTGGCAACTTCAAGGTTGGCATCCGATTTTGCAAGACCTAACGTCCAGGTGGATGCGCCTTTGGCGGTCCGGTTATTGGCAAGCGCATTGGTATGAATCGAGATGAATAGGTCCGCTTTGGCATCGTTGGCTATTTCCGCGCGTCGGTTTAGGGGAATAAAGACATCCCGCGTACGGGTATATACGACTTTTACGTCCGGGCAGTTCTTTTGTATCTGCTTGCCGAGCTTGAGTGCGACATTCAGGTTTATGTTCTTTTCTTTGGAGATTCTGCCGATGGCGCCGGGGTCGTGTCCGCCGTGTCCGGCGTCGATGACGACAACAAAATCCTTCGCCCCGATATTGCTGCAACAAAAAGGCGCAATGAGCAGTCCCAGGCAAAGGCTTATATATAAGATATGTTGTCTGTATCGTTTCATATTAAAATATCGTTGCAAAGATAGCGCAAAGGTCTATTATCGCCCTGCAAAAGTAATGTAATTTTATAGAAAACTCACACTTTGCTTTCAAGTTTTATTCGTAACAGCTTCTTTTTAGGGAGATTTAGTCTTTGCGTTTGCAAAATTTACATGTTTTCTATACTTGCTTCTATTTGGCGGTTGGCTGTGCATAATTCGTTAGACCCGGGTCATCCGTTCGTTAGACCTTGGTTGAACGAACGGATGACCCGGGTCTAACGAAAGGGCGACGACTGTCTAACGAATTAAAAATACTACGTTCTGTGTCAATGCTTCTCTTTTTTCCCTTTTATTCTCTGCGATGAGTCTATTTGTTGAGAATATCTGTAACTTTGCGCACAAATATTAATTGGTAGATACAGGTATGCTTCTTCGTCTTATAAAGAATTGGACATTGCCTTTGGCGATGCTTGCCGGTACGGCCGGATATTTCTTCTTTGCGAAAATTCCCTGGTTTGCACCGGTAAAACCTTGTTTAAACGGGTTGGTGGCTCTCCTGACTCCGGCTTTGATTTTTGCACAATTACTGTTAACCTTCTGTAAGGTAGAAGTGCGTGATTTGAAACCGAAAGGGTGGCATGGCTGGCTGTTGCTGTTTCAGACGGTGGCGTGTCTGGTTGTGGCGGCTTTGCTGGTGTGCTGTCCGATGGAGGAGATGTATCGGGAAGTTTTTGAAGGGGCTATGGTATGCCTTATTTGTCCTACGGCTACCGCTGCTGCGGTCATTACCGGTAAGCTGGGCGGAAGTGCGTCGAGTCTTACCACGTATACGTTGTTGTCCAATCTTTTGGCTGCGGTGGTTGTTCCGTTGGTATTTCCTTGGGTTGAACCTCATGCGGATGTTACTTTTTTTGCGGCTTTCTTGAAAATACTGAGTAAGGTGTTTCCGCTGTTGCTTCTGCCTTTCTTCATGGCCTGGTTTCTGCGGGTGTTTGTCAAGAAAGTGCATAGATGCTTATTGGAGTTCCACGATGCTGCTTTCTACTTATGGGCGGTGGCGCTTGCCATTGTATCGGGGCAGACGGTGCGTTCGTTGGCGAACAGTGATGCTCCGGTGTTTGTGGAAGTCCTGATTGCTTTAGCAGGTTTGGCAGCCTGCTGTGTCCAATTCTATTTAGGCAAGAGAATCGGCGGGCATTACAATGACCGTATCAGTGGCGGACAGGCGCTGGGACAGAAGAATACGGTGCTTGCCATTTGGATGTCCTATACTTATTTGAATCCGCTCTCTTCCGTAGGACCGGGTTCGTATGTGCTGTGGCAGAACATCATCAACAGCTGTCAGTTGTGGAAAAAGAGAAAAAATGAGATAAAATATTAAATATAAGATATTGGTATTTAGTATTTTATGTTTATTGAGTGTAATTTCCTTTATTTTCCTTGTTTTCTTGTTTAGTCTAATAAATGCCTTTATTTTGTTACTATTTTGTTACCCGTATTCATTGGAGTAACAAAACAAATCGCTATATTTGTATCGGTAACAAAATAAGAACATAATTATGGCGAAGAAAAAACAAGAAGTTAAATTGAAAGAACCTGTAAGGATTAGATTCAAGCAGCTTGCCAATGGCAACCAGTCTATTTATTTGGACTATTATACAGGTGATGTTATTAGAAAAGAAAATTATGTTGGCGGTAAACGGCAATATGAATTTTTGAAGTTGTACCTTATACCCGAAAAAACGAGGGAGGATAAGGCGAAGAACGAAGCTACATTGGCTCTTGCAAAAGCGATTCAGAGTAAGAGGATAGTGGAGTTACAAAATGATGCACACGGTTTTCAGAACACCAACAAGTCAAAAGCGAATGTGATTGATTATTTAATGAACATGAGAAGCCAATCTAAAGAACGTGGCAGCTTGAACTATGAAAAGACTGTTGGTAATACCATCCGTGAACTAAAGTTGTTCAGAGGGGATTACATAGCTTTTCGTGATATAGATAAGGACTTCTTAAATAGCTTTGTGGATTTCTTGAAACAAGCGAAGAAAGCAAGCAAGTTTGGTTTGTTAAAGGCTGGGGGTGTATTAAGTAATAATTCCGTTATTGCTTACTATGGGGTGCTGCGTACCGCTATAAATAGAGCCTATAAAGAGGGGATTATTACGGTCAATCCAACGAAAGAGTTTGATTTTGCCAGTAAGGTAAAAGCGGAAGTCAGCCGCAGGGAGTATTTGACAATAGAGGAATTGAAGCGGCTTATCGGGACAGAGTGCAAGTATGAGATAATGAAACAAGCCTTTCTTTTCAGTTGTTTGTGTGGGCTGCGTGTAAGCGATATAAGAAAATTGAAGTGGAACGATTTGCAGAAAAGCGGTGAAAGAATAAGAATTGAAATAAAGATGCAGAAAACAAAAGAACCGCTTTATCTGCCTATATCCGATGAAGCGTTAAAGTGGTTGCCGCAACAAAATGAAGCAAAAGGCGATGATTTGATTTTTCCTTTGACGCATGAGGGAACTATAAATAAAATACTTCAAAAATGGGCGAAAGACGCAGGGATTATTAAGCATATCTCGTTTCATGTTGCAAGACATAAAGGATTTCCTTTCTTGCTAAAATTCAATAGCTTACAAAATATCTCGGCTTAATAGGTAACGATTTAGAAACCAGCGAAATTCTGTGTTTTACCTCGTTTTGCAGTAATTCAAAAGAACGCTTTTCCTAAATGCAAAGGTAATATTATTTTTTGAATAACAAACCTTTGCAGATAGTCAAATTCAACAAAATCGGCTATGGTTGCCTGAATTTATATTTCAATCCATATTCTTCAAGTTTGCCATATAGAGTTGTTCTGCTTATTCCAAGCAGTTCGGCAGCGGCACTCCGGTTGCCGTTTGTCTGTTTTAACGCACGCAATATCCGCTCCTTATCCTCCGCGTCATTGCGCAGGGCGAAGCTGACAGGTGAGGTCAGTTTCGTCACGGCAAGTTCCAGATGCTCTTTCGTGACCACACCTTCCTGCGCCTGTAATACGGCTCCCATTATCTTCTGCCGAAGCTCACGCACGTTGCCCGGCCATGTGTATATCAGTAATGCTCTCCGGAGTCTCCTGAACCTTAAAATTGACGCAAACCTCCATGACATCATCCGCATCCGGTTTTATGTTGCTCATCTGCATCTGGAGATTGGCTCTGTGCGGACTGGATAACAGCAAGTTGTTTTCCGGGATCTGTGATTCCACGCTTCCGACCTTCGCCTTGAACTTTATCTGCACATTATCCATTGCAAGATAATGATGGGATATCAAGGCTATAAGTGGAATATCAATAGTCTTGTCTCCAACCATGATTTTTTTTCGATTGGAACGTATTTGCGTTATTTGCATTTGTTCCTTCAAAAAGTCTGGTCAGATTTTGTATCTGATGATTCTGCAATGTATCTTGTGCACAGTTTACGGCGTATTGCAAACCATTCATAATATCAGAGAATGAATTGGTTTGAACACTGTCCGGCTCATCGTCATTATTTTTCTTGTCTCTGTGAAAAAGTCCCATGTTTTTAATTTAATTACTTGATTTGTTGTCTTTAATGAGCACTAATCTTGACAATGTCCGGCTTACAGCTTCCATATTTACACTGGAGTCTATATTATTATTGACAATGCCTTGATGCCAAAACCAATATGGTGGATTCTCCGTGTGTTCCATCACGTCCTCCTTTCTTTATTGGGGTTATACTTCGGTTCTTTCCGTTGCGGGCGGAACTTTTTCCGCCCGCAACAGCTTACTGCTTCCTCAAGGTAGGCAATGCTCCTTTAAGTTCGTAACGCCACTCTGAGCCTGCGTTCTGCAAGGCGGTGTTCATGGCATCAACGGCTTTCTGCCAGGTAACGACAGAGCCGTCCACCTTCGTGGCTCCGGTGCTTTCCCTATTGTAGCCGATGCCTTGTTCATGATTGTTCTTCCAATAGCCGGCGGTCACGGTGGTGTAGTTATTTCCCAAAAAGCCGCCGATATGCATATAGCCAGTGCTACTACCCGTACTGGTTACGTTGCCCGTGGCATAGCAGGCAAGGAGGCTGCTTCCTGCGTTCATTCCCACCAGACTGCCGCCAGCGATATTCTTTTTGGGGTCCATTTCTATGATCACGTTGCCTGTGGCATAGCAAGCGGTCAGGGTGGCACTCGAATTCGTCTGACCTGCCACGCCGCCGACATCGACCGTTCCCTTCACTGTGGCAGAGGAACTGCATCCGGTGATGGAACCGCCTATTTGAACACCCACCACACCGCCGACATACACCGTGCCGCTGACGCTGCCCGACACCGAGCAGTTTTCAATGGTGCCCCAGCCATATCCTACCACGCCGCCAATACTGCCGCCATATATTTGATTGCTTGTTATCTGTACGCCCTCCATCACCACGTTCTTCACCGTACCAGCTCTATTGAGCCAGCCGAACAGACCTGCATATTCGTCATTTGTTGTAAAGGTCAGCCCCGTAATGGTATGGCCGCCACCGTCGAAGGTGCCTTTGTATGAGTTGTCGTAGTCTGTGCCTATCGGCGTCCAGTCTTTGCCTGTGAGGTCAATGTTTTTGTCGAGGGTAATGTTAATGTCGGTCTTACCTCCGTTCACTAATTCGGCAACATTCATCAGGCCATCGGCGGAGGTCACGGTGTAGCTGCCGTTGCTCTCTATGGTATAGCCCAGGTCTTTTGCCGCAGCGAGGGAGACGGTGTAGGTATATTCACCGCCCGCCTGCCAGTCGGTAGCATTCTTCATCTTATAAACGAAGGTCTTGCCGTTAGTGAAGGTGCAGGTAATGAAGGTCGTGCCAGCTGCCACACTTTGCGGGGCTACGATGGCGGTGTAGGTGTTGCTGCCCTTGCTGTACGGGACGATTATATCCGGGTTGTCGCCTTCGGTGGAGAGTCCCGTCAGCCGCACGGATGCCAGCCCCTCGGTGTAGTCCGTCAGAACGATGGTCACCCGCGCCGTGCGGTGGGTGAAGCGAAGCGTGGGGCTACCGTAGGTCACCGTCTGTCCGTCGGCTACGATGAGGTCGCTGCCCTCAAAGTCCTTCTGGGCACTTTGGTTGGCTTTTACCTTTACCGCAGGCGGAGTTGTCTCGCCAGCGGTGTAGGGCCACCACGCTGTGACGGTGATGTCGTTGTGGTTGGTCCAGTAGTACGGGTCGGTGGAGGTCAGCGTGGCGCTGGTGGGGTCGGCGGTGGAGGGCGTCACGTTGTACGTCTTCACCGTGCCGTCCATCAGGACTGCCACGCTCTGCACACCCTCCCAATTGCCGTCCGCTGGGGCACGGGTGCCGACGGTGGCTGTCGCGACGGGATTCAGCCCCGTGGCGGTGAAGACGATGGGTGTGCCTTCCGCCCCTTCTGGTAGGAAGCCCGCTTCATCCTGCGTGCAGGCGGCGAGGGCAAACAGCAGGGCGATGGCTGCGAATATATGAATGGTTGTTCGTCTCATGATGCGTGTTGTTTAGGGGTTGTTATTGTTTCTTTTGCAGTACGGGCAGGCCGTCGGTGCCGAGTGCCCACTGGTAGTCGCCAGCAGTGAGGGCGGTGTTCATGCCGTCGACGGCTGTCTGCCATTTCACGGTCGCGCCGTCTACCTTCGTGGCAACTACCGTTCCTCCTTCATTACGGAGTACTCCTAGCCCGGCATTGCCTCCCCAATAACAGGAAGTTATATTCTTGTAGTTGAAACGCACTATAGTTCCACAGCCAGACTCATCTTTCAATGTGCCGTTGAACCAGCAAGCGATGATATCGCCATAATTTGCATTGGCTATACCACCACTATGTACAGTAAGTTTTCCCGTCACAGAGCAGGCAATGATTTGGCCATGATTTCGGTCCACCATTCCAGCAGATCCTCCACTACTGCCATCCAGATTCACATCTATGAGTTGTAGGTTCTTTATCACTCCACTTTGATTTAAAAAAAGAAAAAGTCCAAACCTCGCTGCTGAAAAGTTTAATCCCGTAATGCTGTGTCCCTGCCCATTAAAGACGCCGGAGTAGCCTGGCCATGTGTCTAAACGTGTCCATTCCCTACCAGTCAGGTCGATGTCGGCGGTGAGGGTGCAATTTATCGATTCATCTTTTTGTATGGCTTTGTTCCATGCCAGTAGGCCGTCGGCGTTATAGACCGTGTAACTGCCGTCGTTCTGTATAGAATAGCCTAAATCCTCAGCCTCGCCGCTCTCGCCGCCGCCGTCAGCCCAGTTGCCGATGGTGCAACCCTCTAACGTCAGGCCGGTGGCGTTCACCTTAACGGTATATTTATAGCGACTGCCTGCTGCCAGCACGACGTTGTTCTGCGGACGGAAGTAGAAAGTGCCGCTGCCGAGTTCCACCCTGATGAACGGCTTGCCTGCCACAACGGTCTGCGGAGCGGTCAGTGCCTCGTAGGTGTTGCCGCTTGCGTTGTAGGTCTTGATGGCGGTCGGGTTGCCGTTATCGGCAGACAGGCTTACGAGGCTCACCGTGGCACCGGCGACGCTCGTGAATCCCGTGCCGGGCTTCAGATCGATTGCCACGCGTGCCGTGCGGTGGGTAAATTCAAGTGTCGGGTCGTCAAATTTCACCGTCTGGTTTTCGGCAGAGATGAAGTCGCTGTTCTGGAAGTCAGCCAATTGGCTCTGGTCTTCAGCCACCTTCACGGCAGGCATCTGGGTGATGTCAGCATTATTGAAGGGCCACCATGCCGATACGGTAATCGGGTCGCGGCTGGTCCAGTAGTGTGGGGCGTTCTCGCGTGAGAGCGTGGCACTCTTGAAATCGGTAGAAGCCGTTACGGTGTATTCCTTTACAGCGTCGCCCATCTTGAGTGCCACAGTCTGTACGCCCTGCCAGTCGCCGTCCACGGTGGCGCGGGTTGATGGGGCTGCCTGCGGCGTTGCCTCTACGGACAGTCCAGTGGCACGGATGAATACGGGGTATTCACCTTCGGGCAGACGGTTGTCGTCGGTCAATTCGTCCTGCGTGCAGGCAGCGAGGGCGAATAGTAGCGCGGTGGCTGCGGGGATAAATAATCTATGTCTCATAATTCTTCATTCTTAATTCTTAATTATTAATGTTTTACAGGTCTGCGCCCACTTCTCCGCCGTCTATATCGTTCCACTTTGCAATGGTGGCTTCGCTGACTTCAAGGACTTTGTTGCGTACCTTGACGGTATAGGTGTAGTTTTTGCCCGCCTGCAGTGCGCCTTCGGGCACGGTGAGTGTGGCATGATATTCCTGACCTTTGTAATTCACAACCAACGGCAGGGATGCAACTGTCTGCGGGAAGAGGATGATTGATGACGTGAGATTGCCGTCTGCCAAATTCATGGCCAGTTCTCCGGTCTGTGCCCCGTTGTCTGCGGTGGCAATACCGTCGGCCGTGTTGAACGTACCGGTGAGTAACAATCCGTCCAGCGTGTAACGTTCAGGCTTGACCACGCTGAAATTCACGCCGTCGCCCGCCTCGAAGGTAAGGGTTATCTGGCTCATGCGGTGGTGGAAGGAGTTGTCTTCACCGCCTTTGGCGGTTTTGTCGGTGAAGCTTACTACCGGGTTGTTTTTGTCTCCCGTGGCTCCTGAAGCAAAGAGGAAGTCGATGGCAGGCTGGTTCTGCTGCGCCGTGGCATCGGTCGTGGCTGTGAGGATGCCTCCCGCCGCGTTGTACGGATAGTAGGCGCGGAAAGTATGGGTCTTTGTATCTTCGATATAGATAACCTTTCCTTCTGCCTCAAATTTCCCGTTTTTCAAGATGAAAGGCACGTTGCCGTACTGGGAATCGTTGCCGATGTCGGTGATGCCGATACGGTCGCCAGCAGTCCAGGTGGTTCCGCTGGCGCGGGTGGCGAGGGCGATGTCGGCGGTAAACTGGGCGGCCACTGGGTCACCGTTCAGGTTCTCGTTGTCGTTGTTGCAGGCTGCCAGTGCGAGGACGAGCGTCGCAAGTGCAAAAAATCTTGTCTTCATTATATCTGTCATTATATTAGTTACAAATCGGCATTTACATCATCACCTTTCACTTCTTCCCAGCCGTTGATTTCGGCTCCGTCCACTTCCATGCCTTCGGGAGTCTCAACCAGCGTTCCGCCGAGGGTCAGCGATGCGCCCTTTCCGGTGTTGAACTCCTTGAGGGCTTCCGTGAGGTCGCTTTTCAGCGTGGTGGGGGTCGGGTTGCCGTCAGCATAGCGGATTTCACCCGTCAGCAGTTGTTCCGTGCCTGTCACACCCAGTAGCCGCACCGTGGCTTTCCACTTGCCAGCATCGTCACCTTCGGTAATCTTGGTGAAGGGCAGCACGACGTTCGAAGCGGCTCCGTAGGTATCAGTAGCGAAATTGAGTGTTCGGGCTGCACCCGTCAGATGGGCAACAATCTCCGTGATGCGTCCGGCGGCATCACCAGTAGGTTCGACGACAAGCGTCAGTTCGCGTACCTGCTGCTTCATTGCGGCGGTCAGCGGATAGTCCTTGTCTTTCTCGATGGTCACCTGTTCCGTATAGGTGAAGAACCATCCCGGGGCATTGTTCACAAAGGTATCCGTGCCTGCCCGGGTTCCCGTGGCTGCGGCAATGGTGGCTGTGGTGCCGTTCACCGTGATTCCTTCAGCCGGGTTCCACACCGCAAGGGTGTAGCTGCCCGGAGCAAACAGATGGTCGGGGGCATGGGTGGCGGAAGTCTCCGTACCCGTATAGTCACCCATGGTGACCGTCCATGTGGCAGGTATGTCGATACCTTCACCGCGGGCCGACCAGTCGGCTGTCACCGCAATCTTCCCGTAGTCGGGATGCGGCGTGTCATAAAGCGTGTCCTTCACGCAGGAAGAGAGCAGCACGGCGGCTGCCATTCCCATCATATTTATATATTGTCTTGCTTTCATATTCTATTCCTCCGTATTAGAATAACTTCCATACCAATGTCACACCGGCATTGATGGGACCACACCAATCTTTTGTCTCGTTGCCGCGGCGTACACGTACACCGTCGATGACTTCATATTTTTCGAAATCGGCATTCAGGTAGCCCAAACCGAGGTTGAAATCAAGAGCCAGTGCCTTGTTCAGCCGCAGCTGATAGCCGGCGGTGATGCCGCCACCCATCAGGTCGCCCTGCTTGCCTGTTTCGGAGAGCTTGTAGTTGAACTGTCCGGCCTTGAACATCGCGCCCAGATACCAGGCTTTCTTCTCACCCATATAGTAACGCACTTCCGGAGCCACTTCCCAGAGTGCATAGCGGTGGTCCTTGTCGCTCCACGTCCATGAAGTCCACGAGCCGTTTACGGCAATGCCCCACGATGGGCAGATGCGCCATTCCACGCCAAGATCTGGTGTCAGGGTAGCCCAGCGCAGCAGGTTGGCACGCAGGGAGAGATGATAATCAGTTGTGATTTTGGTTTCCGACGGCGTGTCGGCAAGTGTATTTTGTTGAGCGGCTTTCTCGGCTTCTGCCTTTTCAGCGGCAAGTCGGGCTTCTTCCGCCTTGCGCTGCTCTTCGGCAAGCCGTTCCTGTTCGGCACGCTTCTCGGCTTCCAGTCGTTCGGTTTCCGCCTTGCGTCGTGCTTCCGCATCCGTCGCGGCAGTTCCCTTTACCGGTACCGTCAGGCGCACGGTGACAAAATCACCCTCAGTCGCATGGTTCGGGTAATGAAATTCTCCTCTTTTATTTCCGCACGGATAATCAGTTCGGATTTCACACGGTTGGCACGGATCTTCGCCGTGGCAAGGTTCTCGGCTTCACTGCCCAGTGAATTACAGTATCCGTCAACCAGTAGCGGCAGCTTGCCGTCAAGAATTGTGGTTTTGTTGTTTTCGATACATTCCAACAGGCGGGCAAGTTCCGTGTCATTGCCATTCCAAGGCACGTAGAACATGTCCTTCTGCGGAACGAAGCGGAAGGTGTAAACTGTGTCTGTTTTCTGCTGCGCAAAAGCCGGAAAAGCTGCCGGTGCCAGCCACGAAAACAAAATGAAGAATAGGATTCTTTTGCTCATTTTTTATATGCTTTTTAAATTTCCAATCCAGACTTAACATACAAAATAAGCGAAAAGATTTAAATTCAGCCCGATTCTTGCCTATAAAAAATGTCTCAATTGTCAGAATCGCACATCTTTGTGATTTAGAACATTTTGGTTTTGTCGTTCAGACTATTTTTTTGTCGTTTGGTCTATTTTCCCCATCCACACACCGTATTATTCCGCCTCTGTTTTCCTCCATTTGACAGGGGTACAGCCTGCATTTTCCTTGAACAGCCTTATAAAATGGCTTGGTGACAAAAAACCGGATTTCTCGGAGATGTCGGCTATCGTCAACCTCGGATATCGCGCAAGCAGACGTTTCGCATATTCTATACGAAGTCCGGTAATCCAATCGCGGAACGACATGTCATACGTAGTTTTGATGTACCCGGACAGGTAGGTGCGGTTGGTATGAAGCACATCTGAAAGCTCCTTTATGGTAAGGCCGGGCCGGATATAACCGTCCGCATCGATCCAACCTTTGATTTTTTTCGCCATTTCGGCATGGAAAAAAGGAGTATCCTGCCTCTGTGCCTGTTCCCGGTTTGTGGTGTCACACAGGTCTTCCTCTTCAGAAGTCATGCCATCCTCCATCGCGTTTTCCACCTGTTCGTAAAACAGCAGATAGTTCAGATAGCAAAGGAAGAGATAAATGTAGAACGGTACCGATGACAGAATCCAGATATAGATGTATTCATCAGGCAGGAATGTCAGCAGTCCGCATCCCACCCCGAATGTGACAGCCCAGTAGGTGAAAATGGAAAGCCATTTGATATAGGCACCGATGTCGTCCGCACGGGTGTCATCGAAAATGCGGATGACCCTGTGATAGGCCCGGAGAAGCCTACGGGTCAAGAACAGCCCATAGATAACCAACCATGCGGCCAAGGCAAACATCACCGTTGTCTGTAAACCACCTTTTGGTAACAACAGCAGAACGATGCCGGAAAGGATGGAAAACAGTATCCATAGACAGATATGCGTCCGTAACCGACATTTGGTGATATAAAAGCGGTCAAGCAGAGTGGTGAGGGCCGAACTGAACAACCAGTAGCACAAAAAATAGGTGGACAGGTTCATCAGGATGGCGGCATCGGTATTCTTGAACCTGATCCCAAAAAAGAAATGTACCGAATAGTTGGCGGCAAGTAACAGTATGGCTACCCCCATAATTCGCCGGGAACGCAGATAATTATTGAAAATGGCTTTTTCCGGGGTTGGAGCCAACAAAAAATAAAAGCCGAAGAACAACATCAACGGTAGCGCAATACAAAGTGAATAACTGTATATAGATGGTTCCATTTTATTATGCCTAACTATTTTGAATGCAAAATTAGCGAAAATACTGAATATATGGCGGATTTGCCATGACGATTTACTTTCAACACCCTATTTTGATATAATCGAGGGCTTGTTGTATGGTATCCTTGCCATTATGTCATATTGATGGAAAAAGGCAGGAAAAGGAATGGTATGTTCCCAATCCTGCCATATATATCCGCACACTCGTTCACATTTTTATACCTTTCGGTTTGCACTCGTCACGGACGTTGAATCCCGGCCGCCCGATGATGATATGGTCGGCAATAAAATTGCCAGACGGACTGCGTTCATTCACCGGGCTGCGTATCTGCGGCACATCTTCGGTGTGTTGTGGAGCTACGTTTCGTACACCTTCCGCATCCGGTTTGACCTCCTGTCCGTCATTCTCCTTTTCGGCGACTTCGGGCGTAGGCGGCTCAAGCTCCAACTGTATCTTTCGGTCGAGTGCTGCAAGTTCGGACTTCAACTGTTTCAGTTCGTCCTCCTTCTTCCATACCTTCCCGGCTATCTCCTACAACTGTGAGACCTCCTTTTCCTGCACCTCGTTCTTCGCCTTGTACTGGTCAATGATGGACGGAATCCTCTCCAATGCGTTCAGGAAATTGCGTGCGGCGGCTACCGGGTCAGCCATCGCCAGCATGCAGCCTATGTCATACAAGGATACTGATACTACGGGAGAACCTGTCGAGCATGTGACAGAACCGGACAAGCAAATTGCGCATTCGGCTCTCGGTGACTACGGACCATTCAGTGTGAAATATGCCACGAAGGACTTTCTCAGCTACGGGAACAAAAAGTTCCGCATATAGATTCTGATTTTGCTTGTTACAGATGGAAGCAACGGCAATATGCCAGAGGAGGCCGGGCTATACAAAAAAATAAGGGGCTGTACACATGCGTCAGCTCCTTGTTTTTAAGGGGATATTCGACTTTTAGCCCCCAAAAAGATCAATATTGTTATGTACAACCGTCCAACCTGCGGGTAAAGTGCGCAACTCGGACCTGGACAGCAAGCTGAAAAGAGGCACAAGTATGTAGGCAACCCTGTTATAGCACCGGAATCTGCTGTGTCGCATGAATCAACCGTAGTCCCCGTGAAAGGCATGGCTATACCGCCAAGGGCTGTGGATGAAGTCGCAATGCGGAAAGCCGTCCTTTCCCAGGCAGTTCTCAGGAAGTCTTAAGAAAGAGGGGATAAACATCTGATACGGACAACTCGCAATACGATACGCAACGATGAAAGTGGTGAACAAATCTGGCACTAACGGATGCGCCTCTTTTATATGATTATAATATTAACAAGAAATGCCCGCCATTGTTCTTAAATGCGAATTATAACTTCTTACTGTTGGAAGATTATCTATAAATCGGGCATGAGGGTAAGAGTGCTTACAAACAATTCGGCCCGCTTTATTGGGGGCTGCCAAACCTCGACCGGCACCTGTACCACCCGCGGATATAAATTCGGACCGGAGGTATGGATGGTATTCCGCACACCGGACCAACGTACCCTTGCGGACAGTCCCGAGCCCGGCAAGCCATAATTCCGTCGGGTCAATTGAACAACCGCCTCTCGGAATATGTTCATATCATGGGCCGGTCCCGTATGCAGCTATTTTCCGGGGTACATGACATTGAGGACATACCGCCTGATGCCGACATCCGAGGTTATGTTTAAATTTGTATATTAATTTATATTTTTATATATTTGCAACAGTTGTTGTCTAATTTACATCAGAATGACACGTGTTCGGAATATGGGAAGAATACTGTCCGCATTCCTCATGCTGGGAATTTCCTCCATGTGCGGAGCCCAGATATATAAATACTTGGGAATAGAGGACGGATTGAGTAACCGGAGGATTTACCGTATCCAAAAAGACGGGAGGGGATACATGTGGTTCCTCACCCAGGAGGGGATGGACCGTTATGACGGCAAGCGGATCAGGCATTACACTGTTCTTGACGGCAATCTGAAGGTGGCCCCGCAAGTCAATCTGAACTGGCTCTACACCGACACGGAGAACACGCTGTGGGTTGTGGGAAGGAAAGGCCGTATTTTCCATTACGACACCCTCCATGACCGTTTCCGGATGGTATACAGGATACCCGGTCTTCAGGATGACTTCGCCACGGGCATGCTCTGTTACGCCTATATGGACCGTGGGGACCGCATATGGCTCTGTCAGGGTGACCATATCATCCGCTATGACACCCGCACAGGCATTGCGCAGCGGCTGGTCTCCCGTTTAAGAGGTGATATAACCGCTATCAGCGAGACGGACGGTACAAACCTTTTCATCGGTACCGTGAACGGACTTTTTCCGGTACGGGAAAGGGACGGTGTCCTTGAGGCGCTTGCGGACACGGACAGCATCCGGACGCCGGTCAGCGAACTCTACTACCACCCCGGTTCGAAGAAACTGTTCGTGGGAACCTTCAGGAAAGGCATACTTGTATACGGAGTGTCCGCAGGCAGTACGCTGCGGAATGTGGCCGTCAACCGGATCACCCCTCTCAATGACCGGGAGCTGCTGATAGCCACGGGCGGAAGGGGGGTATACAGGATGGATATGGACTCGCTAGTGCCCAAACCCTATATAACTGCCGACTACGCCAGCCACAACGGCATGAACGGAGACAATATCAATGACATTTATGTGGATGGCGGGGACCGTATCTGGCTTGCCAACTACCCCGCCGGAGTCACAATCCGGAATAACCGCTACCAGAGCTATGAATGGTTCCGGCACTCACCGGGCAACAGCCGGTCGCTGGTTAACGACCAGGTGCACGATGTCATCGAAGACAGCGAAGGCGACTTGTGGTTCGCCACCAGCAACGGGATCAGCCTGCTGCAGCCTGCGGTAGGACGGTGGCGCTCCTTTCTCAGCCGGTCCGATGGGATACAGGATGGCGGGAACCATATCTTCCTGACGCTCTGCGAGGTCTCGCCGGGTGTCATCTGCGCCGGCGGGTACGCTTCGGGCCTGTACAGGATCGAAAAGAAAACCGGGAGGGTGGAATACTTTCCCCCCTCCTTTGCAGCAGAGGGGCGTCCAGACCAGTATATCAATGACATCGGAAAAGATTCTGGAGGATGTATATGGACAGGGGGCTGCCACAATCTCAAACGTTTCGATCCCCATGACGGCACAGTACGCCTGTACCCGGTCCCGGGCCCCATCACCGCCATACTGGAGAAGGCTCCGGAATGGATGTGGATCGGTACCGGCATGGGGTTGTACCTGCTTGACGGGCACGGGGGGACCTGCAGACATATCGCATTTCCAGTCGAGGCGGTTCATGTCTATGCACTGTACCAGGCACCGGACGGGCTCCTGTATATCGGCACCGGCGGGGCGGGACTTCTCGTCTATGACAGCGTGGAGGACAGGTTCGTCCGCCAATACCAGACCGAGAACTGCGCCCTGATATCCAATAACATCCATACCATTGTCCCCCGTGCGGACGGCACCCTGCTACTGGGGACCGAAAACAGCGTGGCCCTGTTCCGGCGTGAGAGCGGCACTTTCAGAAACTGGACGGCAGAACAAGGGCTGGCAAGCGTATGCCTCAATGCCGGGGTATCCACTTTCCGGCACGGGGAAAGCTTCGTGTTCGGGAGTAACACCGGAGCCGTCATGTTCCCCTCCGACATGAGGATACCCGCCCCGCATTTTTCTCGGATGCTCCTGCGGGATTTCATGATCTCCTACCGCCCCGTCTATCCCGGGGACAAGGGATCCCCCTTGAGGGAGGATATTGACAATACCGTCAGGCTGGAACTTGCATATGACCAGAATACCTTCTCCCTGGAAGCTGTCTCCATCAACTACGACTATCCCTCGAACATCCTATATTCATGGAAATTGGAGGGGCTCTACGAGGGCTGGAGCCATCCGGTCCAGAGCGGGCGGATACAGTTCACGAGCCTGCCCCCAGGCAACTACACCCTGCGTATCCGTGCCGTCTCCAATGAGGAGAAATACAAGGTGTATGAGGAAAGAAGCCTCGGTCTGAGTGTCGCCCGGCCGCTGTGGGCGGGTACATGGGCCATTGCCGGATATGCGTCATTGTGTGTGTTGGCTGGGGTGGTGTCTTTTCGTGTTGCCATGTTGCGCAGGCAGAAAAGGATATCAGACGAAAAGACGTGCTTCTTCATACATACTGCCCATGATGTCCGTACTCCGCTTACGCTGATCAAGGCTCCGCTGGAAGAGGTGGTGGAGAAAGACATGGTGAAGGCGGAGGGGATGGACAATGTACGGATGGCCCTGAAAAGCGTGGACGGACTTCTGGGATTGGTCACCAGCCTGATAGATTTCGAGAGTACGGACAACTACACCTTGAGACTTCATGTCTCGGAATATGAGCTCAACAGTTATCTGGAGACGACCTGTGAGGCATTCCGCACATATGCCTCCATCAGGGACATCGATATCACCCGTGAGAGCGGCTTCCCTTACCTAATGTCCGGTTTGACAAGGACAAAATGGACTCTATATTGAAGAATATACTGTCCAACGCACTGAAGTACACTCCACGGGGCGGGAGTATCCAGGTCCGTGCCTTCGCGGACCGGCATGTATGGGGTGTGGAAGTGGAAGACACGGGGATTGGCATTCCACCTGAGGAACGGAAGAAACTGTTCAGGAACCATTTCAGGGGCAGTAATGCCGTCAATCTGCAAGTGGCGGGAAACGGTGTCGGACTGATGATGGTACATAGGCTGGTAAGGCTGCACGGAGGCAGGGTCCGCGTTACCAGTACCGAGGGGAAGGGGACCATGGTATGTGTTATTTTTCCCCTGAGGAGCAGACGCCTTGACAAGGCATGCCCCGTTGCTTCGCCCAGGAAACAGGATACCGGGGAAACCCGCATGGGACCGGATTGCGGCCCCATGCGTGAGATCCTTCCAACAATGACCGGCGGGGACCGGCAGCGTATTCTTATTGTGGAGGACAATGACGATTTGCGGACCTACCTTGAGGGGCTGCTGAAAGAGGAATACCTGGTCCAAACCTGTTCCAACGGACGGGACGCGCTGCTTGTGGCGAGAGAATACAATCCGGACCTGATACTTTCGGACGTTATGATGCCTGAAATGGGAGGGGACGAACTTTGCGCGTCCGTCAAATCCGATATTGAGACATCCCATATCCCGGTCATGCTGCTGACCGCCTTGGGAGATGAGAAGGACATGCTGGAGGGGCTGGAAAACGGAGCTGACGCCTATATCACCAAACCGTTTAGCATAAACGTGCTCAGGGCGAATATCAGGAACATACTGGCAAACCGGGCACTGCTCAGACGGGCATACGCCGGTCTTGAGGACGGAGTCGGACAGGTTCCGCCGGACTGCCACAATACCCGGGACTGGAAATTCATGGCCTCCGTAAGGGAATGCGTCATGAAGAATATCGACAACCCCGGTTTCTGTGTGGACATGCTCTGTGGCATGCAGAACATGAGCCGCACCGGATTTTTCAACAAGTTGAAGGCGCTCACCGGCCATGCCCCGGCTGACTATATCCGCTCCATGCGGCTGCAATATGCGGCACAACTGCTCAGGGAAAAAGACTGTTCGATAACGGAAATCTCGGATGACTCGGGGTTCTCCGATGTCAGATATTTCAGGGAGGTGTTCAGGAAGTACTATGGAATGAGCCCGAGTGAGTACAGGAATTCGATGAGAGGATAACATCACGGGCAGACAGACTCCAGGATATGGCAGGTCTTATTGTCGGAGATGGTGTATGTTTCGCTCCGCACCGACAAGCCGGGCACGGTTAACTCGTTCACCGTAATGATGAAGGCGAACAGCCGCCCTGCCCCAGTATTGAGGCTCGTGCCTGATAGGGATAGTAGAAATAATAGTGTTCGTCCAACAGCCCGCCTGCGAGCGGTGTCGGACTTTCAGTTTTCCATACGAGACCGCCCGTGTCGGCATCCCTCTCGGCTGTCAGTTTCACGTTGGAATAGACTGTTTGAGTGCCCCGCACCACGTATAGGCCGCAGGCCCCGCCTTCGGAAAACTTGGTTTGGCAGCCATTCTCCACAGTACGGGTGGTTTTGCGAACAGCCGACGTATATCCTACTATGGTAGTTCTCCAATGTTTGCATGCTACGTTGTCCTTTCAACGCATCCTGTGTCCGCTCCAACAATGGAGAAAGCAACCTTTTCTTTTTCCTATCCATCATTATTCCTTGTTTTTAGTTTACTACTGTATTATAATGGTAAAGAAGGAAAAGGATTTTGGATAATTGGGATATTTAACATTTAACAGTATGGACATGCTGATAGCCGCATCCATGATTTTACACTCATGTGATGCAATTGGGAGGAGGCAAGTCATTTAAAGGAAATTAACGGTTTCCTATCAGGATAGTAAAATCACGATCCTGACAGCAAAAGAACAAACTAATATATTTATTTGAATAACCCGTAATGACAAATCAAGCGACTTCGGAGCTTAGGAAGCGGACGGTTTAGCGGCTTAATTGCCGTTAAACCGTCCGGTTTTCGTTTAACGAAAACACAACTTGCTGTCCGCAGGAGCGGACCATGTTTCTCCAATAATTATTGTGTATCAGACCATTGTGTGGCTATTTTCCTGTGGTTTGTGGGGCTTTTCCATCAGATATTTGCCGGCTGTTCTCCCCATTAAAGGATAGATATATCTCCATGACCATGTGACTTACGCCCATAATTCGGGGATAAGGAGGCGAATATACGGAAAATCTGCCCTTTACATGCCCTATTGTCCATTAATGGATTGCTACTTCTACACTTCTGCAAATGGAGAATGGGCATGTAGCCGTGTACGACTTATGTTTTTTCTTCATTGTCTCCATTAACGGATTGCTACTTCTACACTTCTGCAAATGGAGAATGACATGTAGCCGTATACGCCTTATTGTTTTTTCATCGTCTCCATTAACGGATTGCTACTTCTACACTTCTGCAAATGGAGAATAACAGGTAGCCGTATACGCCTTATTGTTTTTTCATCGTCTCCATTAATGGATTGAAACTTCTACACATCTGTAAATGGAGAATAACAGGTAGCCGTATACGCCTTATTGTTTTTCTTCATCGTCTCCATTAATGGATTGATATTTATACACTTCTGCAAATGGAGATTTTGAGATATCTATATCCGGAAGGATGCGTGCTCCCTTCGCTCCCGGCTATCCCTATTTTGATATCCGGCTATATCGCAATTCTGTGATAGCATTATCCGGATAGCGTATCATACGGCTATATACAAATATGGCTACACTATAATTCATGGTTGTGATGGAGATGGCTTTTCCTATCCGGTAACAGACCATGATGCCACGAGGAAAAAAGCGACAGCCGCAGAGAAAAAACGGATGGCAGGAACCATTATGGAATCTGGTAAATAGAAAATCCGGTACATGCGAATTCAGGCGATCATCCCGGATGGTAACCTGTCAAAGAGGCTTTTGAGACATTTGAAATACCGATAATAAAAAAAACGAGATCAGGTATTTTGGCGGATGGCGGCAGGATTGCCGCCTCCGGCCCTTCCGAGTTTGTACGCGTCCTGCGTGAGGGCAGCTGGTTTGACAGCGGGTGCACCGACGGGGAGTACATGGTGAATTTCTCCGGGCGGTACAGGGAACTGCACGGGGTGACGGTGAGGACCGATACGCCGGAGCATTTCATGGACGACCTGAAAAAGTACGGTTACATCAAGGGCTGAACAGTCCGTTCCTTTATTATTACACTCCCTGCCGGTTTGGGGTCGCTTCACTTCCGGTGGGGATTTTTCTTTTTTCATCGTCGTGACGCACCCGTCCTTCAGGTTTTCCAAAGGGGGTCGTGAAAACCGACCGGCTACGGAGTATTTTTCCTTCCCATATGACAAAAACCGACTATCCATGACTATTCCTGCCAGTGTGCCGGTCGCGCTTGCCTCTCATGGTTTCTTCCCTTATATTCGCACTGACATTTAAACAAGTTGAAAAATATGGAAATATGCTACATCGAGGCCGGTGTCCTTGAGAGGATGCTGGCACGCGCCGAGAACCTGTCCGCACATGTGGACAGATTGTATGAGAGAAACCGCTGTAAGGAACTCGGAGAGTGACTGGACGGCCAGGATGTCTGCCTGCGCCTTGACATCTCGCCACGTACCCTGCAGACACTCCGCGATACCGGACGGCTGGCGTTCACCCGCCTCCAGCGCAAGTTCTATTATAAGCCAGAGGATGTGGAGAAGCTGATGGCCTACGTCGGCATCAGACGCAAGGAGAAGGCAATGAGAGAAGGAAGGAAGAACGGAAACCTTTAAAGAGCGGAAGAGATGGAAGGCATTATCGACAAGGAGAACGAACGTGTCCGCAGGTTCTTTGCCCTGCTGGACAACATGGAGAAAAAAGTGGAGCGTCTTGCCCGTGACAACCGTCCTCCCTTCAACGGGGAACGGTTCCTGACTGACAGGGAGCTTTCCGGAACGTTGAGGATCAGCCGCAGGTGCCTGCAGGATTACAGGGACCAAGGGCGGATTCCCTATATCCAGCTTGGCGGGAAGATCCTGTACAGGCAGTCGGACATCGAGAAGCTGTTGGAGGAGAACTATCACGCAGCATTGGTATAATATCGTATTCAAGTTTAAGGATTGCCGCCGGAATCGTAAATACAATTCCGGCGGCAATTTTTTTATTTAGCCTGCGGCTTCCTTGCCGGCCGCAGGTTTTCTTCTTTCCATCAGCCGGTCCATGTCCGAGGATATCTTCCGGTCGGTGACCTGAGCGTAGACCTGCGTGCTGTCGATATTCGTATGGCCCATTATCCTGGCGATGCTCTCTATCGGAATGCCCGCGGTCAGTGTCAGGGTCCCGAACGAATGCCGGGCCATGTGGTAGGACAGGTTCTCTTTCATGCCTAATGCCACGCCCATTCCATGTACCTCGTACCAGAGGACATCGCGGACCGGCAGCGGGAATACCGGCCTGTCGTCATCCGTGGTGTTGTAAAGATCCAGTATCTGTCCGGCTATGGGATGCAGCGGGATGAACGCCTCCACGTCCGTTTTGGCGCGGCGGATGCGGATATACCTTCTTCCTTCCGAGGTCGTTCCGATGTGACGGGGATGGAGAGCCCTCGTATCCGCGTAGGCCAGACCGGTCAGCGAGGAGAAGATGAACGTCCTGCGCGCCAGCTCCATCATCGGGTCGGGCAGCGGGGTTTCCATCATCCGCTTCAGTTCACTGCGGCTGATATGCCTTAGTTTAGGTGCTTCTTTCCTCTCGTATGCCACGTCCTCTATCGGGTTGGCACGCAATACTTCCCGGTCCACGGCGATGTAGATGAGCCGGTTGAGCCAGCACAGGCAGTGGTTCACGTGTCCGTTCCTGTGTCCCAGCTCCTTCTTGAGAAAGACCTTGAACGATTCGGCGAACTCTTCGGTGATGTCCGAAAAGGCGATGTCCTTCATCCCGCGGGATTCGATGAACTGCCTGAGGTTAAGCTGCGTGGTCTTCGACTGGCGGTAGGTGGAGGTGGAATTGATCTCCTTGGAGCGGACCCTGAGCCGTTCGCGTTCCACCTCTCCGGCCTGCAGGAGGTATTCCGGCACGGAATTGGCACCGGATACGGTGGTCTTGAGCAGCTCGGCCGTGACCACTCCCTGGTTCCTCAGCAGGTTCCCATACGCCTCTTCCAGCCGGCTTCGGAAGGCGGCAAGGCGGTTGTTCTCCCTGGCTGTTTTGATTTCACACTTCTTGCTGTCCCAGTCTCCGGGTTTGCAATAGATGCCTGTCGTGACTGCCGATTTCTTTCCGTCGATGCTGATCCGGCAGAGGACGGCGGTCGTGCCGTCCGATTTTACCTTGTTACGGTTGATGTAGAATAAAAGCTTGAATGTACTGCGCATGATAATGATTGTTTAATTGTTTAAGGATTAAAGAATAAGTTTCAAATCGCGGGTTGCCTCGACGAACCTGTCCATGTCCTCGAACAGTCGCTTCGGAGTTACACGGGCATATATCTGGGTGGTCTTTATGTTGGAGTGTCCCAGCATTTTGCTGATGGTCTCGATCGGCACTCCCTCCTCGAGCGTGACCAATGAGGCGAAAGAATGCCTTCCCATGTGGTAGACAAGGTCCTGGCTCAGCCCCGCCATCAGGCGCAGGGATTTCATGTTGGCCCTGAGCGTATGGTAGTCCTGCGGCGGGAAGAGGGTGATGCGGGTATCGTCACGATACTTCCCGATCAACGCGAGTGCTTCCGGCAGCAACTTGACGCGTCCGAGGTAGTCGGTCTTCTTCCGCCGGTATTTCAGCCAGAGGCTGCCCTCGTCATCCTGGAAGAGGTTCTCCCGGGTGATGCTTACCGCATCGGCATAGGCGGTGCCGGTGTAACAGGCGAAGAGGAAGAGGTCCCGGGTGATGACATGTGACCTGCGTTTTTCCGGTATCTCCAGATCGCGTAGCTTCTCGAAATTCTCCCGGCTGAGTGCTTTCGGTGTTGTCTCCTTCTGCTTGGGCAGCTTGAAGTGGCAGAAATGGTATTTCTCCGAGTGCCCCTCCTTGTAGGCGATGCGGCAGATCTTTTTCAGGATGGACAGGTAATGGCGCACCGTCTCCATTGCCAGTTTCTTCTTTTCCAGGCAGAAGTCCTGATAGTCACGGATGAACTGCTCGTTGAGCTGTCCGAAGGCGAGGTCCGAGACCTTGAATTCCGTTTTGATGAATTCGGCAAGGGTGCGCCGGGTGTACACGTAGGTCGACATTGTCGTCGGTGCACGGTCCACGCCGACACGGGCCTTCATCTCCTCATTGTGCCGGTCGAGAAGTTTGAGCAGGGTCATCTGCATGCCCGCGTTACCCTGGAACATGTCCCTGACCGCGGCGGCATCGAAATCCTTTTTCCTTTCCATGAGGGAATTGAAGGCCGAGTGTACGGCAAGCAGCAGCCTCTCTATTTTTTCATTGGTCTCCACCGCTTCCCGGCTCTTGCCATTCAATCGGCTCTCACGCGCGTTCCATAGCCCGGGGGTACAGGAGAGCTTGCAGCTGAACTGCGCCATCGTGCGGTTGAGGGTGATCCGTCCCATGATCGGGGCCTTGCCGGTCTTGTCCGGCTCGCTCTTTTTCAGGTAGAGCAGCACCTTGAATTTTTCCACTTTCATAACGCTCTTTTTTAGGTTGTAAAAATACTCCTTTGAAAAGCGTCCTTTGGCATGCAAAACATTGATAAACAGTGAATACAAATCTGCTTTGTTCCTATCGGTAAAAATTCGGTTACCTGCCGTTGTTTTCGAAACAGGCGGCTAACAGTCTGGTAACTGAAACGTCGCAATATTTTGTTTTCTTTTGCAGGTCTGTCTGTTCTGCAAATCTTGCAAAATGCTTAATTATAAACGTTTTACGTTTAATTATCGTCATTCTGTTTTTTATTGCATTTCTAAATATTACTTATACTGCCCGGCATACCCATGCTACCATGATGCTTACATTGGGGGCTGACTTGTACACAGTTAGCAAATTGTTAGGACATAAAAATATTGCCACAACTCAAATTTATGCGAAGATTGTCGATAAGAAAAAAGAAGAAGCTATAAGTTTGATACCGAATTTGACGGACTGATTTAAAAAGAAAGTATGGTTATATCACAGTTACCGTACTTTCTTTCTTTTTTTGTCTTTGTTTAGCCGGAAAAATATATCTTTGTTTCTACTAACTGAAACATAGATTATTATGACAGAAGAAGAACTGAAAATAAAATTCGACCATATACAAGGTATATTCAATCGCTGTATCAATCATGCCAGCCAAGTTATGATAGATAATATTGCCTCTAAGTCCTTATATTTCGACGCAGAACAGGCTGATAAACTGGAACAGCAAGAATATGTTCGTACCACTGATGAGTTGGTGCAGTTATATATTCGTTATTCTGTGTTGAATGATATTCAATATTTTTATTCTGTATCTGATTTCTTTTGGGAAAGCGGTTTTTATGAATCCTTGAAATCCGATGAGAAAAGAAAATACATGTCGTTTAATCCTCTTTCATTTGATTATTCCCGGTATGAGCAAGATAATACGGTTTATGATGAAGAACTGCCTTATTTTTCTGTAATAGTTAAAACTGTTGTATTGGAAAAATATTCTGCGTACTTGCGAAAAAAGAAAGAAAGTAAGGTGCAAGCGGAAATGCAGCCACAACAGAAAGAGCCGCAACCAATTCAAGATAAATGCCAAGAGCCTAAAATTATCTCCCATATTGCTGAAACAGAAAATCCGTTTAAGTCTATTTTAAACGACAGACAAATAGCATTGTTGGTGGATTGTATCAATGAAGTGGAAATTTTCAATGCTCCTATGACTTTTGAAGATTTGAAAGCAATACTTTCCTGTAAGCCAAAAGTTATATTTAGGTCTAATAACAACAGGCAGGTAGCTTTTCTTTTTTCGGAATTAAGCAATCGTGGTTTGATAACACCTAACTGGCAATCTGTTATAGCAAAGAATAAGTTGTTTGTTACGAAGAATATAAAGAAAGATAAATATCTGAATCAAGGTGATTTAGCCACAGCCGCCAATTATGTAAAAGGGGTGGAACATGAAAAAGATTATGTAACCATCAGCAATTATATCAAACAACTGAAAAAACTTTAAGAATAGGTTAATACCTCAAACATAGCTTAATCCACTATCAAGCTATTCCTCAATACTTTTGCCCCCGTAATCGATTACAAGAAACTGGAGGGCATGCACTCCATATTGTCTAACGCAAATACTTTTGTTATATGGAAACAAGTATTGAGAAGCGAGTTGCAGAACTCGAAAATTTAGTGTTCCTTTCAAAGAATGTGCTTAGTTTTGATGAAGCGAGCAAGTTCTTGAACCTTTCAAAAAGTTACCTGTACAAGCTGACTTCGGGTAACTTGATACCCCATTACAAGCCGCAGGGCAAAATGCTTTATTTTGAGAAAGCGGAATTAGAAGCGTGGTTGCGTCAGAACCCGGTGAAGACGCAGGCGCAGATAGAGCAGGAAGCGCAGAAATATATCCTTAACCGTCCCTTAAAGAAATAGCGGCTATGGAAAATAGAAAAGCGACAGAAGCCGGGCAGGATGTCACCATGCAGAAAGAGGATTTTGCAGCCCTTTGGAAAACCATCCATCTAAAGGTGACGGACACTTACGAAGTGCCGCCCGAAATACTCTGGGTGAACGGCTCTACCATTGGCACGCTGGGTAATTTCAGCGCATCCACAGGAAAAGCCAAGAGCAAAAAGACATTCAACATTTCCGCCATCGTTGCGGCAGCGTTGAAGAATGACGAGGTACTGAAGTATTCGGCATATCTGCCACCGAACAAGCGGAAAATCCTCTATGTAGATACCGAGCAGAGCAAATACCATTGCCATAAGGTCATGGAGCGTATTTTGCGACTTGCCGGACTGCCTACCGACAAGGACAGGGACGATTTTGTTTTCAT